>CACZRQ010000260.1 GCA_902783615.1 uncultured Bacteroidales bacterium
ACGCATCATGTTTGAATTGATTATTATTTAATCTTTTTTCAGTCACTTATGAATGACGTTGTCAAAACTATAATTCCTTCAGGTAATTAAAAGGACGGAGCAGCAAGTTAGATAAATGTGGATTTAGTGTCTAATCAAAGTCAGCCACAGTTCTCTCCTTGTCCCAGACTATATCCTGCCCTATAGACTCACTACTGGTCTTCAGGTATTCTTCGATGGAAGATATCTAACTTTCAAAAGAGCTTGGTGATTACTTGGTGACTACTTGGTGGCAAGCGGATAATACCCGCCAGTCTTCTTCGAATCCTTATGCACAACCAGCTTCCTTTCAATCAGCACAGCAAGGTGTCTGTCTATCGTCGAAGACCCAAGCTTCGTGATTCCGATAATGTCTTTCCGCTGAATGCCTGGATTGCTCCTGATTATCTCATAGGTCGCCTTCATTGATGAACTTAGGCCCTTTAACGCCTCATTTAATTCACCGTTTAACGCCCCATTTAATTCACCATTTAATTCACCACCCCCACTCACATACGGCACCAGCGGGCTTTTGAACCTGATGGTCAGGCACACAAAGTTGGGCACAAAGTCAAACTCCGGCTCGGGCATTCCAGCGGCTTTGCAAAGTTCGTAGATGTCGGGGATACCTCTGCCCCAGCCCTCCATCTCGCCTCCTTTAAACAGTGCCGTGGCAATCTTCTCGTTCACCGGCTCCGAGTGCGGACGCTTCAGGAAGTCCTTTGGCTTAGTGCCCGGAGGAAACGCACCGGGGTTCATAAACTCCACCCTGTCGTCGAATATATTCACACTGGGCACCCTCGCCTCTCCCCACCAAGTTCTGTGCGCCAGCAGGTTCAGGGCAGCCTCGCGCACCACCTTCAGCGGTACCGTCAGCTCGTTTTTGCTGTCAAAGTCATCCTGGTCGCCCGATAGGAACATGTGCTTGCGGCAGAAGTCCACGATGGCCTCCAGTTGCCGGAACAGGTTCGCCTCCACTACCAACTGGTCCCTGAACTTGTCCATATTCTTCCCCTCAAAACGCGCCAGCTTGATCTTGCAGTGCGAGAAAAACCGCACAGGATCCTTGCCGAACAGTGCCACTGCACCATTAGTCACCCCGTCCTTGCCTGTAAGCACATTGAACGGACGCAGGCGCTCCACAGTCGAGCGGGCCGAGGCAGCACTGGCTGGAATCCGGCCCTTATTGATACCCTTGTTGATGGCCGCCACCAGCGTCTTGTTGTCGATGTCCCGCAGTGTAGCTCCCTCACAGGCCGTCAGCTCCCAGCTGAACTTCTTGGGGTTGCTCAGCCTGATGCGCTCGTCAAACATCTCACGAGGCATGGGCATCGTGGTGTTCTCCACCTTGTATCCGCAGGTTCTATGAACCAGCGGCTATTAAAAGGGGATGCCTTCAGCATCCAAAAAATGAAATCGCATCTTGAATACCCTATAATGATTAACAACTTAATGACAATCCAAAGCAAGATTTATGAGATTCATCCTGTGGTCATACTACCTTTTTCCCATTGTTGCCAATCGGTATCCATGATGTATTTTTCAATCTGTTTACGGAGGGTAGGAAGATTATTCGATACGACATCCCATACAACTACATCATCTATTTGGAAATAATCGTGGACAATGTAGTTTCTCATATATCAGAATTTTGTCACGGTCAACACTTTCACGAGCAAAAGAAGTCAATGTGCGGTCAACTACCAAATCAACAGGACGACCTAAAAGTTCCTTCAAATCCTCATACATCCCAACTTATCTTCTTTGTTTTGTGCAAAGATACAAATAATCTTGTTAAATAAAACGACCCGCACATTTGAGCATCGTTGAGAGGCTTGGCGGGTTCTGGTGCTGCAAAGATATGACGTTTTTTTAAAACCGCAAAACCTTTCGCCATTCACCCCATGCTTTCAGATGGCTGATGATGGTAGTTTCAATCCTGCCCACCCATTCTTCTTTCACTCCGTTTTTCTCTGCCAAAGACCTGAAAGATGAAACTGCTGTTGCCACTTTACGAATAATGGACATAGGTCCACGGATGCCATTCTCGTTTGCAAATGATACAATATCATCAAGTGTAATATCTTTATATTTGCCCCCAATCATCAGGCAATGCTCCTTGTTAGGCAGATATCCCCCTGTGTCGAAAATATAGGTCATGTCGTAAGCTGGGGATAAACGCCATGTTCCTTGACGATTCATGATGAACGTGAAATTCTTGTGATGATCGTCTGTATTGTTGGCAAGGATATTGAACACCATGCGCCGAAAGAGTTCTTGACAATCTGTTTCAGGCAAGTGCAACTTGCGACACACGGCAAATAGTTTCTCATAAGAGTCGGCATCTGGATCCATTGCCGCCAATGTTTGGGTATGCAGTTTCCCCGTTTCGTTGCGGTCGAATCGCTTAGTAAGGAAGTGCTTTATTCCATCCACTTCAAGTAAACGGGACTCCATCATGTTGATTCCCGCGGCCAATGCCATTTCGTAGTAGGTTTGCTCCAGTTCTGCGGACGAGCGCACCTTTTCACCAAACTTCAAGATATAGTAATCGTAGTTAGGCTCTAAATCGATCTGGCCAGAACGGATTTCGCCTGTTTCCCTGTTTATGGCTATGATACCCTTTGGCTGACGACCACCTGCAGAGGTACCGACAGCGATCAATAATTGCAAAGTCAACGACTCATTTGGTGAGATTTTCACGTTCTCACGCTCTACCGCAATCTTCTCTGCCAAGTTTGCCAAAGCCTTGATGTCGATTTTGTCTGTTATTGAACCTCGCTCAATCTCTGGCACAAACTCCAAGGCACCCATACCTCGTTTGCCAATGAATGCCAATTTTTCCAAGGAAGTGACATTCCTTTCTGTGAGTCTGTTGTCTTTCCGCCACTGCTCAAAAAGTTGGTTTCCCCAAGAATCTGGCAAAGAGTCGGCTATGAACGACGGTAGTTTCTGATAAATTCGTTCTGCTTCACCGAATATGGCACGTGTACTCAGAGGATGATGGATAGAGGCAGCAAGCGGAGCCACATCCAACGAACCTTTCAGGAACTCTGGATTATAGACAAAGAATGTAGTCTTTCGGGCTTCATGCCACGCCAAACGACCTATCTCTTGATCCCATAGAAATACTTTCAAAACTTCTCTCATATCTTCTTATGCCTTACTCGTTGCATTTTCTTATTCTCTTTATATAGATAGGGTGACTCTGGCTGTTCTGGCATCAGATTGTTTAAATCGTTGATACATCCCACCGCCTTCATCAGCAACAGGAATGTACTGAGCGAGATGTTAGTCACCGTACCATTTTCAAACCGATAGACACTCAACACGGAAAGCCCTGCCATCTCTGCCACCTCTTTCTGCGTCATGTTGGCTCTCAGTCGATAGTCCTTAAAACGACTGCCAAGCATTCTTACCAGTTCTGGTGCTGAATATTCAGAATAATCTTCCATATAAAATCCTACATTTCTGATGATTTAACTATAAATATTCTGCTTAATACAACATTTTTGTATATTTACATTTGCAAAGGTAGGGCAAAATGCCCAAAGAAACAAATAATCCCCTTGGTATTTTTCTATATAAGTGGAAAAAAGGATAAAAAACACTCCCCTCTTCATAAAACATGAAAAGGGGAGATGTTGTATAGATGCTAAGGCAGCTTATTTCTGCTGACTCAGGTAGAACTTCTCCAGTGTGCGGTAAGCATTCTCCATCGCAGCATCGGCCTTCTCGGCACTCTCTACGTCGATGTACATCACAGGAGCCACTTCCTGACCGTTGATGGCAGTCCACTTTGGCAGACCCTCGCCGTTAGGATCGCCATACTTGCAGAAGTTGGCATAGTAGTTCAGGAACAGCTTAGAGATGGCATAATCCTCTGGCTGCCAATCGTAGAACTCGTTGGTAGCAAGGGTGCCCAT
>CACZRQ010000261.1 GCA_902783615.1 uncultured Bacteroidales bacterium
AGGCAAGTACGAAATCTGGCCTACATAAATGCGGAGATCATTAACTCAAAAGGTGAACACTGCAATGAGGGCGAGGCCGTCTATTTCCTAATGAGCCAAGAGAAGGCAAAGGAAATGGGATTCCTGCATTGTGAGGTTGAAGAATAACCATGAAATGGACTTGGATGTAGAACAATTATAGGATAAATAATATGAAGATCATAGACGAACAGCTGATGAACGACTTGGCGGAACAGGCCAAGCAGTCACCGAGATTGAGAAAGAACTACAACTTCCATCAGAGTTTGCAGGATAAGTGCCACCGTTTCCTCAATGCCTTGGAACCTGGTACATTCATCCCTGTGCATCACCACCCAGACAAGGATGAGACCTTTGTGATTCTGAAGGGAAAAGTGAGAGTGTTAACCTACAATGACGAGGGTGAGATATGGGAATCTTATGTCATCAGTCAGGAGAGTGGCCGCTATGGCGTGGACATTCCGAAGAACGTGTGGCATGGCCTGGAATGTCTGGAACCGAGCGTCTTGTTAGAGTGCAAGGCAGGACCATTCATCGAGCATGAGGTGGATGGAATTCTGGAGACGAAGCCCACAAAGGACATCTACTTTGCTGGGGGCTGTTTCTGGGGAACGGAGCATTACTTCAAGCAGATAGAGGGCGTGGCCATCACAGAAGTGGGATTCGCCAACGGGCATACGGAGAAGCCAACATATAAGGAGGTCTATACCGACCAGACAGGCTTTGCAGAGACGGTGTTTGTAAGGTTCTATCCCGATGTGGTCAGCCTTGAATTCCTGTTGCAGATGTTCTTCAAGGCCATCGACCCAACCAGTCTCAACAAGCAGGGACACGATGAGGGAACGCGCTATCGTACGGGTGTCTATTATACTGACCCTGCGGATTTGCCTGTCATTGAGAAGGTGTTTGCCGAAGAGCAGAAGAACTATGATCAGCCTTTGGCTGTTGAGAAGCTGCCTTTGCAGAACTTCTATACCGCTGAGGAGTATCATCAGGACTATCTGTACAAGAATCCAGATGGCTACTGTCATTTGCCTTTGTCGCTGTTTGAGTTTGCGAAGGAAGCTAAGGAAAAGAAATGAGTCGGATTATCAGGGAAGCGAGGCCAACGGATGTGGCTGACATCATGCAGGTCATGGATGCTGCGAAGAAGATTATGCGGCAGTCTGGCAATATGCACCAATGGAGCGATGGCTATCCGTCGGAGGCTGCTATTGAAGCTGATATGGAGCGGAATGGCGGCTTTGTCATCGAGGACGATGGCAAGGTCGTTGGCTACTTTGCTTTTCTTCAATCCCCAGAACCGACTTATGCCAAGATCTATGACGGTGAATGGCTTGATGATAATCAACCGTATCATGTTGTCCATCGCATCGCCAGCTATCCTGATAATCACGGCATCTTCAGCAGCATCATGGATTTCTGCTTTTCACATGACACGAACATCCGCATAGATACTCACCGCGACAACAAAATCATGCAGCACAACATCCTGAAGCACGGCTTCACCTATTGTGGCATCATCTATCTGCTGTCAGGCGACGAAAGGTTGGCTTACCAAAAGATTTAAGTTTCGGAAGTGACTAAAGTGTTATATAATAGCCCCGATGGGGCTAATCACTACCGAAACTTCAGTCAAAAGATATTAATCCAATCAGACTAATCCTCAAAATCAATCTCCAGCTCGATCCATCGGGGTTTGTCGGGAGGAGTGTCGTTTCGTTGGTTGGACACACCTAAGCCTAAAAGGCGGATGGGGTGGGATTTGTATTCCACTTGTCGCAGCAGCCGCTTGGCGAGGGGAAGGATGTCATCCTTGGTGCGGAGGATGTGATCAGCGGTGACGCTGCGGGTGATTTGCTTGAAATCCTTGAACTTGACTTTCAGCGTCAAGGTTCTGCCCTCGAAATTGTTCTTGGCAATTCGCCCCACCAGCTCAAGCACAGTGTGGTAGAGCTCGATGATGACAGCCGATTGCTCATGGATGTCTTTCTCGAAAGTCCGCTCGCAGCTCACCGACTTGCGCTCCCATTCAGAGATGACAGGCCGTTCGTCGATGCCGCGTGCGAAATCATAGAACACCTGTCCCATCTTGCCAAACTCCTGCGTCAGCCATCCTAACGAGGCATTCCTGAGATCTAAGCCTGTATAGATGCCCATGCGGTGCATCTTCTCGGCAGTCTTCTCGCCAATGCCCCAAATCTTCTCAATCTTCAGCTTGGCAATGAAGTCGAGCGCACGGTCGGGGTGAATCACCGTCAGACCATTGGGCTTGCGCCAGTCGGAGGCAATCTTCGCCAGGAATTTGCAATAGCTCACGCCAGCCGATGCTGTCAATCCTGTGGTGTCGTAGATGCGCTGCTTGATCTCGCGGGCAATGTCCATCGCCAATTCCATCCCTTTCTTGTTCTCGGTAACGTCGAGGAAAGCCTCGTCCAACGAGATGGGCTCTATCAGGTCAGTATATTCGTGGAAGATTTCATGCAGCTGCATCGACACCTCCTTATAACGCTGGAAGTGAGGCTCAATGATGATGAGCTGTGGACACAACCGCTTAGCCACCTGAATGGATTGGGCAGAGTGTACACCGAACTTCCTCGCTTCATAGCTGGCCGTGGAAACCACCCCGCGTTCGGCATCATGACCCACCACGATTGGCTTGCCTTTCAGCTCCGGCTGGTCGAGTTGCTCAACGGCAGCAAAGAATTGGTCCATATCTACATGAATAATCTTCATACATCCCTCATCCCATCATTTTGGTGTCACAAAGATAATGAATGTTCAAGATTTCTTCGTTGTTTTGCCCAAGAAAAATACTTGGTCAATCACGAATCGCAAAAAGATGTAGATTCGGTAGGCGAAACCATGTTCACCGCGTGGTAATCTCAATCACCCCGTTGCCGCCACGGGCTCCATAGCCAGTGCCTTCCTTGTTGAGCACCAGCTTGTCGATGGTTTCTACGGGTATGAGGCGATCCACCTCATCGAGCGATTCCATCTCCACACCATCGACGACG
>CACZRQ010000262.1 GCA_902783615.1 uncultured Bacteroidales bacterium
AAAAGAGAGCATCACGCCCACATCTTCCTTTCTTACCTTGGTCTGCAACCAGAATGTACCTATCACACCCAAGCAGAGGCTGATCATGAAGAATGCTGCCAGCACATAGCGCATACGCATCGCATTGAGATAATAGCGGTCTCGGTTCTCCATCACTGTGGTGTATTTGGTGATGCTGCGAGCGTAGAGGTTACCACTGTGCAACTGTTTCGCCAAGCCGGAGTCGAAGTCTTCCATGAACTTGTCAAGGTTTGCTCCATCTTTCAGGCGAACCAGGATAAAAGTTTGCGCAGGTATATCAATCCCATTGTGATCGTTTTCACTGAATTTATAGAAAGCCACAGGGATGGCACGATTGCCATTGTTCGCTTTGAAAGGCTTGAATACTGCCGTTACCTCTTTGTCTTGCCATTGGGGCACCATTGCCAAGAAGTAGGGTGGCAAGGTACAAACCATGTGGGTTCGATTACTGCCATATAGTTCGTTGGCTCCGTCTTCAGAGAGCAACATGCTGTTGGCTGGCAAAGCGGCTTCTTCCAATTGCTCAACCGTGTATCCATCTGCTGGTTGGATGCCGAAGGTTCTGAAAAAATCAGTGCGTGGCTTGTAGTACATGTTCTGCACTCTCAGCATCTTGGTGGTGTCACTCGGATTGCAATAAGCAGAATTGGAGTTGCCGGATGATCCTGGGTAGGCAAAGCCCAGCAGTTGTGTAGAGCTTTCCACATTGGGCAGATTGCGAGCCTGGTACATGATGCGGTCAATGTCTTCTAAGAGGGTTGTGTCTGCCTCGGCACTGAATTCTGAAGCTCCTTCGTAGTAACGACCCAAGGATATGCGACACAGACGATCAACATCATAGCCAGTAGGTAGGTTGCGAACATATAGCCCCACTACTACAGGGTCGAAAATCACCCACGATACAATGGCCACCGTCACCAGCTCTATAAAGAGCCATCCATTACGCTTGCGGCGAGCCCAAATATTCTTGAATATCAAACTAAACATAATTACTTCTTTTCATTAAGGGATGAAACAATAGGTTTACGCAGTGAGTTCCAAGCAGGTATCAAGGCAGAGAGTAGGTTGATGATAACGCATACCAAGAGTGCTGTGATGAACACTGTGGGTGAGAAAAGCATCTCGCCAGTTATCGTTACATTGTTGTCATAGAGAGCATCGGGATAGTTCTCAAAGAGGGTAAACACCCATCCTTTGCCTAAAGACATGATGCTCCAGGCTACTATCAATCCCACCAATCCACCTGTTAATGTCAATATCAGGTTTTCCCACATCACTTGTGACAGTAACACGCTCTTGCTGGCGCCAAACGACTTACGAACACCCATCTCAGCCAATCTGTCTTCCATTCTACTGCTAATCATACCACTCAGATTGAAGGCAGGAATCAGGAGCAATACCAAGATAATCGGCAGGAACTTCTTGAACAATGACCACGGAGTTACCTTATACTTGTTACCATAATATATCTCGTCGAATACCATACTGACATGAGAACGAATTGGGCGGGTGCTTACAGTCCATTCGCCACTGTGCTGCTGGTTCACATTGGCTATTACAGCGTCTATCTCTTCTTGCAAAGCTTGTTTCTGCGCATCATCCTTCACTAAGAAGCGTACACTGAAGTAGCCCACGGGTTCATAGTAAAAAGTGGCTTGATAGTTGGGATAGGTCTTGTAGGGAATGTATGCATCGGTGTAGCTCATGCTTCCCAACTTGCTGCCTGACTTCACCACGCCACACACGCGGTAGTCGCTCATATCGAGATTCAGCATCTTGCCCACCACGCCTGTAGTTTGGTGAAATGCTTTCTGCGCCAGCTTGTCGCTGATGATCACCGTGCGCACACCACTCTCAAAGTCGGCATCACTGAACACCGAACCTTCTATGAAGTCAAATTCATAAATCTTGAAGAAGTCAGGATCTGTGAAGATGGTTTTGATGGGGAAGTCCATCCCATTGCTTGGGCGCACCCAATGCTCGTCATTGTCATCTATGACGCCTGTTACCGCTTCTGCGTTCTTGAGTGGATAGAGCCAGTCGCGTAGAGAGAAATAGCTGAAGCCGGAATTGACAGTGTTCGTGTTGTCGGGCGTTTCTACCCTCACATTGTCAGAGTAAAAGGTACGGCTTCTGTTATACTCTGGATAGAGCGGAGCCAGTTTCACATAGTATGCCACCGCCATCACTGTGGTGAAACATATCGCCAAGGCGGTGCCTGTGATGTAGAGGGAACTGAACAATGGGTTCTGCTTCATTAGCTCCCAGGCTTGTTTTACATAATCTTTAATCATATTGAAAGTTTTTAGTTATTTCACTTTTAAGGAATTCTTGCCACGATAGGCATTCATGCTACTGGTAACCACACGGTCGCCCTCTTTCAAGCCAGACAGCACCTCCACATATTCAAAGCTGCTTTCGCCCAGTCGCACATCGCGTTTCACCAGTTCATCATCGCCATTAAACACAAACAGCTCGTAGTCGTTGGGACCTTGGTAATAGCTTCCAGAAGCAATGCGCAACACATCGTCCTTGATGGAGTTCATCACATACACATCCGTCTTCAAACCAGAGCGCAAAGCCTCGTTGTTGTCTTCATTGAGCTGAATACTGAAGTTGATGACACCATTGCGGCTCAAGGGAGTAACACTGCTCACCACACCTTCTAATCGCTTGCTGCCCACTTTGACGATGGC
>CACZRQ010000263.1 GCA_902783615.1 uncultured Bacteroidales bacterium
TGGGAAGGTGAAATAGGTGTTGGGGAAGGGCTCATCCTTCAATGTGAAATGCCACCACTCGGAATCCAAAGCCTTGAATCCATGACGGAGCATGGCCTGACGCAGGATCATGCGATGCTGGAACTGCTCTTCCGTGATGATTTGGCCCGTTGGACTCCTATCATCAATCCCCGAATATTCACCCGTTTCGGGATTGCCACAGAAATCAGGATGACTCTCCACACCAAACCAGTCGAAGGTGCCTCCCATATCGAGCTCTTTTTCAGTAGCCATATCAAACAAGGTAAGATCCACCGTAGAGCCACGGGTATGCCCGCTCTTCTCCATGATGTAATCCTGTGCGAAAAGCACACTCTTATCCAAGTCGGGATAGAAATAGGTCTTCATCAGCGTATCAGGAATGTCTTTCGACCAACGAACGAAATGGTCCACACCCTTCTGGGGGCGATAGGCATCATAAATCTTCAGTCGATACCCCAGGGCCTTCACATCATCACTGACAGCACGCAAGCTATCGGCAGCTTGGCGAGTCATCATGGCCGTTGGCTCTAAATAGCCATCAATGCGGGCACCCACAAAGTTGTAGGTACCATAATAGCGAATCTCCAAGATGGCATCGGGCACAGCATCCATCAGCATCACAAACTCACTCCTGTCTTCGGTGGGCGATACTTCAGTACTTCTTACAGCCATTGAATTGATACAAGTAGCCACCAAGGCAACGAGCACAGTGATGGCACTGGCTATGAGTGCATATTTCAAACTCTTCTTCATGCTCTACTATTATTTGAATTCCATTAAACGACTGATATACTTTCCAATGATATCAAACTCGAGGTTCACCACCGTACCCACCTGAATGTTGTGGAAGTTGGTGTTCTCGAAGGTGTAAGGGATGATGGCCACCTGGAAAGTATCGTTGGTGGGGTTACAAACCGTCAGACTGACACCATTCACCGTCACAGAGCCTTTATCCACAGTGAAATAGCCTCGCTGAGCCATCTCCTTGTCGAAATCATACTTGAACGTGAAGTAATAGCTTCCATCGGCATCATCTACAGCAATGCACTGAGCCGTCTGGTCCACATGACCCTGCACAATGTGCCCATCAAGCCTGCCATTCATCAGCATACTGCGTTCCACATTCACCTCATCGCCCACTTGCAGGAGTCCCAGATTAGAACGGTCGAGGGTTTCCTTCATCGCTGTTACCACGTAAGTATCAGCCGTTTTCTTCACTACCGTGAGGCACACACCATTGTGGGAAACACTCTGGTCGATGCCCAGTTCATTCACAAAGGAGCATGTCAAGGTGAAATGCACATTCTCCCTATCTTTCTCAATGGCCACAACTTTGGCACATTCTTCTACAATTCCAGAAAACATATCAATAAAAATTTATAACTTTAAATAAGTTACTCCCAAATTTTCCGTAACTTTGCGGCAAAGATACAAAAACCCTCCGTAAGCTCCAAAAAAAGCGAGGAGCTTTTCACAAAGCCCCTCGTTTTCAGTTTTCAATAGGTATTAGTTTTTAAGGTAAAAAGATTGTTTTCAGGATAACGATGCAAATTAACGCCTTTTATCCATAATATGCAAATAAAAAAATATGTCTTAAAACATGTTTTTGGCATTATATTTCTTTATCCAAGAAATAATGCTTACTTTTGTGCCATTAATTACACCTTATATACCTATTTTATATGATGGCAGAGATTAAAAACGAAGAAACAGGCGAGAAGAAGAGCCTGAATTTCATAGAACAGATTGTGGAGAAAGACCTGGCAGAGGGTAAGAATGGAGGCAGAATACAAACCCGCTTCCCGCCAGAGCCAAACGGATACCTGCATATTGGACATGCTAAAGCGATTTGCCTCGACTTCGGCATTGCAGCACGCTATGGGGGCGTGTGCAACCTGCGTTTCGACGACACCAACCCTACCAAAGAAGACATGGAATACATTGATGCCATCAAGGAGGACATCAACTGGCTGGGATTCCAATGGGCAAATGTGTATAACGCTTCCGACTATTTCCAGCAGTTGTGGGACTTTGCCGTGATGCTGATCAAGGAGGGCAAGGCTTATATCGACGAGCAGACCTCTGAACAGATAGCCGCACAGAAGGGCACCCCTACCCAACCTGGCACCAACAGTCCGTATCGCGATCGCCCTGTGGAAGAGAACCTGCGCCTGTTTGAGCAGATGAACACAGGCGAGATTGAGGAAGGCAAGATGGTGCTGCGCGCCAAGATAGATATGGCAAGTCCGAACATGCACTTCCGCGATCCTATTATATATAGAGTGGTGAACCATCCGCATCCACACACAGGAACGAAATGGAAGGCTTACCCCATGTACGATTTCGCACATGGACAAAGTGACTATTTCGAAGGGGTGACCCACTCACTCTGTACGTTGGAGTTTGTGCCTCATCGTCCACTCTACGATTTGTTTGTGGATTGGGTGAAAGACGGCAAGGACTTGGATGACAACCGCCCTCATCAGTATGAGTTCAACAAGCTGAACCTCAACTATGTGTTGTTGAGCAAGCGCAACTTGCTGATATTGGTGAAGGAAGGTTTGGTGAACGGATGGGACGACCCCCGCATGCCTACCCTCTGCGGTTTCCGCCGTCGTGGCTACTCACCTGAAGGCATCCGCAAGTTTGTGGATAAGATTGGCTACACCACCTTCGATGCGCTGAACGACTTCGCCTTGTTGGAGAGTGCCGTTCGCGAGGACTTGAATGCCCGTTCCACCCGTGTTTCTGCCGTGTTGCATCCAGTGAAACTGATTGTGACCAACTACCCAGAAGGAAAGGTGGAGGAGATGGAAGCCATCAACAACCCAGAGAATCTGGATGAAGGAACCCATCAGATTGAGTTCAGTCGCGAGCTCTGGATTGAGCAGGAAGACTTCATGGAAGATGCTCCAAAGAAATATTTCCGCATGACCCCAGGTCAGGAGGTACGACTGAAGAATGCCTACATTGTGAAATGCACAGGATGCAAGAAGAATGAGGCAGGCGAGGTGGTGGAAGTTTATTGCGAGTACGACCCTGAGAGCAAGAGTGGTATGCCAGGAGCTAACCGCAAGGTGAAAGGCACTATTCATTGGCTGAGCTGCAACCATTGCTTAGAGGCAGAGGTGCGCTTGTACGACAGATTGTGGAAGGTGGAGAATCCTCGCGATGTGATGCAGCAGATTCGTGAAGAGCAGAATTGCGATGCCCTGACCGCCATGAAGCAGATGATCAACCCCGATTCTCTGGAGATTCTGCCCAAATGCTATATCGAGAAGTTCGTGCAAGGCATGAAACCGCTTACTTATCTGCAGTTCCAACGCATTGGCTATTTCAGTGTGGATAAGGACTCTACCCCTGAGAAGATGGTGTTTAACCGCACTGTTAGCCTGAAGGACACTTGGGGAAAGATTAACAAGTAGTTAAGAGCATGATTAAACGTAATCCATTATCTGATCATGAAAAAAGGCTGAACGAGCTGGCACGCAAGTATGAAACTCAGTGTGCCCAGGGGGAGTCTGTGTATATGGAGCCGGAACAATTTGCCGATCTCTGTACATGGTACACCAACAACTATGAGCTCGAAAAGGCTGACGAAGTGATGGATTATGCCCTGAAACTGTTTCCTGACAACACCATGCTCAACATCGAACAGGCTTATCGCTTTATCGACAAAGGCGACATCGACACAGCCGAGTTGTTGGCTGATCAGATTGACGACGATCTCTCTGGTGACTTGCAGTTGCTGAAAGCTCGTCTGATGATAGAGCACGAGGACTTTGAAGAGGCTGATACTTACCTGAACTCATTCCCTTCAGACTATTTCGACCCCATCTTGGTGGCGAATATGTTTCTGGAAACCCATTTCTCAGAGAAAGCCATCAACTGGTTGGAGAAACATGGACAAGGAATGGAAGAGGAGGAGGATTACCTTTCCATCTTGGTGAATGCCTACTGCTACCTAAGCAGGTATCAGGAAGCCATCGAGGCTTGCGAGAAGCTGATAGATAAGGATCCGTTTTCCGCCCACTACTGGCTGAGTCTTGCCAGATGTCGCTTGGCCATTGGGGAATACAACAAGGCCCTGGATGCCTGCGACTTCTCCATTACCAACGATGAAGACTTTGGCGAAGCCTACCTGACCAGAGGCAATCTGTATGTGCTCATCGGCAATGAGAAACGCGCGAAGGAGAATTTCCGAGAGGCTACCAGGCTGCATGCCATCGTGCCTGGTGACATGAACGAATTCGACCTTGCCCTGCTGCTCGACCAGAACCGTGCGGAGGATGCCATCAGACTGATGGAGTTCTATCTAAAGAACATCAAGCTGACTGAAGAGCAGGAACTGAACACTCATTTCAGGTTGGGAGTCTGCTACGGGGAGATGCGTTGGAACAAGCAAGCCATTGCCTATTTCGACAAGGTGCTTGCGAAACGCCCCCAAGCTGTTGAGGTGTTCATTCAGGAAGCCACCATGTTTGTACTTCAAGACAATTTTGAAGAAGGACTGAAATATCTAAAAAAAGCGATAGAAATTGAGCCCAACCGCATTTATCTATACAGAGCTATGGCGATTATCGCACTGGTAATGAAACGGTATGATGAATTCAGGGAATATAGCAAGTTGAGCGATGAACCGCTTACGGATAGTGAAATCGGTGAGTCTATCAGCATGGTGGAGAAAGGCGACAGCACAGCCATTAACTACCTGCTTGATGGCTTACGTAAAAATATTGGTTTTTGTTAATTATGGAATCTGTAGCATTTATACAATGGTGTCTCGACCACCTCAATTACTGGACCATCACCTTGCTGATGGCCATCGAGAGTTCGTTCATTCCCTTCCCCTCGGAAGTGGTGGTTCCCCCAGCTGCCTGGAAATCGGCCAGCGACAGCAGCATGAACGTATTCTTAGTGGTGTTCTTCGCCACCTTGGGAGCCAACATCGGGGCGCTCATCAACTATTTCCTGTCACGTTGGCTGGGCCGACCCATCATCTATAAGTTTGCCAACAGTCGCATCGGCCACATGTGTCTCATCGACGAGGCAAAGGTGAAAAGGGCAGAAGATTATTTTGCCGAACATGGGGCATTATCCACCTTCATTGGCCGACTGATACCAGCCGTTCGCCAACTGATTTCCATTCCTGCTGGTTTGTCGAGGATGAAACTCAGCACTTTCGTCCTATACACCACCTTGGGCGCAGGCATCTGGAACTCTATCCTGGCGGCTATTGGCTACTACCTGAGCAAGGTGCCAGGCATCGAAACAGAAGAACAACTGCTCATGCAGGTAAAGGAATACAGTCATGAAATAGGCTATGTTTTCATCGCCATCGGCGTTGCCATTGTGGCTTATCTTATTTATAAAGGAACAAAGAAAGATTGACAATTTGAAGTAGTTTAATTTTTAATTATTAATTGATTATGGCTTTACATACATGGTTTGAATGTAAGATTCAATACGAAAAGACGATAGAGAACGGAATGACGAAGAAAGTCACAGAACCCTACTTGGTGGATGCCCTCAGCTTCACAGAAGCCGAGGCCCGCATCGTGGAAGAGATGACTCCCTTCATGAGTGGTGAGTTTACGGTGGCCGACATCAAACGAGCCAACTATTCAGAACTTTTCTATAGCGAGGACACCTCAGCCGATCGTTGGTTTAAGGCAAAGCTGGCATTCATCACCCTCGATGAGAAGACTGGCAAGGAAAAGAGAACCAACACGCTGATATTGGTGCAGGCTAAAGATTTCCGTTCTGCCTTGAAGGGCCTCGATGAAGGGATGAGGGGTACGATGGCGGATTATGTAATCGTGAGCTTGCAGGAAACTCCCCTGATGGATGTCTATCCGTTTGGGATAAAGGACGATAAGCCTGAGGTGGAATGACGATTATCCATTGACGATTGACGATTGACGATTAACCATTGACTATTGACCATTATCCATGCGGATATTATATGATTGCGGAAGAAATAAGAAAGATAAAGGCTGAACTGCCTGAAGGTGTGCAGTTGATCGCCGTCTCGAAGTTCCATCCTGCTGAAGCAGTGATGGAAGCTTACGATGCGGGGCAGCGACTCTTTGGTGAGAACAAGGTGCAGGAGATGACGGCCAAGCACGAGGTGTTGCCTGCCGATATCCAATGGCACTTCATCGGACATCTGCAAACCAACAAGGTGAAGTACATCGCTCCGTTTGTGACGATGATTCATGGCATCGACAGTCTGCATCTGCTCCAGGAAGTGAATCGCCAGGCCGAGAAGGCTAATCGCATCATCGATTGCCTGTTGCAGATTCACATTGCCCACGAGGAGACGAAGTTTGGCATGACGTTCGATGAATGTCGTTCTTTCTTGGAAGCAGGCCAGTGGCGCGAGCTGAAGCATGTGCGGCTGTGCGGACTCATGGGCATGGGCACCAATACCGACGACATGCAAGAGGTGGAAAATGAGTTTGCTGGTCTGCAGGCATTCTTGAAAGAACTGCAGGAAAAGTACTTTCAAGACGAGCCAGCTTTCAAGGAACTGTCGATGGGTATGACAGACGATTATCCCATCGCCATCCGTCATGGCAGCACGTTCATCCGCATCGGCACTCGTATTTTTGGCGAAAGAAATTACAATAAATAAACAGAATATCATGAAAACAATTGAAACAACTTTTGCTGGGTTGAAACTCAAGAACCCTATCATCGTGAGCAGTTCAAGTCTCACCAACAGTGCAGAAAAGAACCAGAAGCTCTGCGAGGCTGGAGCTGCAGCCGTTGTGCTGAAATCGCTCATGGAGGAGCAGATTCATCTCGACGTTGAAGGCATGGAAGACAATGATCCTTTCGTGGTGGGAGGCAACGATCTGACGGCTTACATGCTTGAGTATAAGATGGATGAGTATTTCACCATGATTCGCGACACCAAGCGTGTGGTGGATATCCCCGTGATTGCCAGCATCAACGCTTACGACGAATCAAACTGGGTCAGCTTTGCCAAGAAGATTGAGGATGCTGGTGCAGATGCTATCGAAATCAACATCCTGGCTTTGCAGACTTCCTTGGATTATCAATATTGTGCTTTCGAGCAGAAGCACATCAATATCCTGAAACTGGTGAAGAATGTTGTGAACATTCCTATAATCATGAAGCTGGGCGACAACTTCACCAATCCCGTGGCATTGATCCATCAGTTGCGTGCCCATGGTGCCGCAGGTGTGGTGCTCTTCAACCGTTTCTACCCCACCGACATCAACATCGACAAGGTGGAGCAGTGTGCAGGCAAGCCATTCACCACAGAAGACGATTTGAGCAAGGCATTGCGTTGGACAGGCATCGCCTCTGCCGCCGTTAGCAACTACAGCTTTGCCATTTCCGGTGGTGTGCACAATGCTGCAGGAGTGGTGAAGAGCATCTTGGCAGGAGCCTCAGCTGTAGAGGTTTGCAGTGCCATCTATCAGAGGGGCAATGCCGTCATCAAGGAAATGACCGATGGCTTGACGGAATGGATGAACACCCACACCATGGACGATATCGCCATGTTCCGCGGCATGCTGAACCAACAGTATCGCAACGAAGGCATCAATACCTTCGAGCGCACCCAGTTCATGAAATACTACGGAAGATTTAAAAAGTAAGCAATCGCCAACTAAACGGCAAATACAGATTTCATTGAGCTCGCTATGACAGATAACACAGGAGATGCGATTATCTTAGTGATGCGTCCTTTCAACAGTTTTGGAATCGTGATTCCAGAACTGAAACGAGTGGCTACACTCAGCCGTTTTATGACCATAAGGGGAACGGTCAGAAGCGAGAGGGTAAACAATGAGGAAAAGGAACTTCGGCAACTGGTCTTGCTATGTGAGGACCAGCGGCCAAGTAACCTTTTTGCCAAACACGTGAACAACAAGATCTTCAAAAACGAGGAAGAGCTTTGGGCAACAAAAGACGAAAAGGTCAAAAAACATCTGAAATGGGTTGCCGACAAGTTGCTCATCAAGACTATAAGACTGTCTTGGACATTAGGCATACCTCTTTTGTTTGCACCTGAGAAGAAAACCCCACTTCATATCTCTGACCAGTTACAGCTTGATGACAAGCAAGATGTGATTCCTGTGATGAATTTCAACAAACACCACAATGGCATCACCTATCAATTACACCTCCGCATTGGCAAACAGCTCATAGAGCATCTTTCCGAATGTCATCTTGTCGTATTGACTTATGATCCAGGCCTGTTCATCCTCAATGATCATATCTATGCAATGGATGAAAATTTTAGCGCCAAGCTGTTAATACCTTTCATTCAAAAGCCTTTGGTGGAGATTCCACACAGAATTGAAAACGACTATTTCCATCGTTTCATTTTGAAATACGTAACACGGGCTGAAATCAATGCCGAAGGATTTGACATTACCGATATCAACAGCCGCCCAGTTCCATGCCTTACAGCTGAAACCTCCATCGATGGTAGTCGTTTGTTGTCACTCCATTTCAAATATGATAACATGGAATACACGCCAGATAATCAGACTAAAGGGCGAGTGAAACTCATCGAAGCAGACGATAGTTTTCAATTCATCCGACAACTGCGCAACAAACAGCTTGAAGAAGAACAGATGGAGTTGCTGAAAATGGAGGAAAGACAGACAAACTCCCGTGGAGAAATCAAATTCCCCACACTATCCGACATGGTCAGTTGGCTCCGCAAGCATGCTAAAAAACTGAAAGAAAAAGGCTTCGAAGTAGTTCAACCATCCAACCAAACCTATTATTTTGGGCCACTCAGTGTAGAACAAAGTGATACATGGCAAGGCGACTGGCTCCAAACAGAAGTTACCGTAATCATTGACAATGGAAGGTTGCGCATTCCATTCCGCGAATTCAGAGATACCATTCTTAGAGGCGAACAAGAGCACATGCTGCCCACAGGCGAATTATTACTGATTCCCCACGAATGGATTGAACGTTATGCTGACATGCTGATGATAGGGTTGCTTAAAGGAGAGGGTTTCCAACGCCATCGTTCTCAGATGCCTCCTGCCTTTCTTGCCCCAGAAACACAAGCAGAAACAGATAGTTCCCATTCACATCCCCAACTGTTGCCGACTTCTATCCACGCCACTCTTCGACCTTACCAGTTGACTGGCTATCAGTGGCTCTGGCAAAACCTTGAAACTCAGACTGGCTGTTGTCTCTCTGACGAAATGGGACTTGGCAAAACGCTCCAGACCATTACACTTCTGCTGAGATACAAGGAGATATGTCAAGAGAAAACGAGAAGCAGCATACCTACAAACGGAATGCTTTTCTCTGACGAAGAGATGCAGGGCAGTACTACTATTGCCAGCAATGTAAGCAGAACTCCTTTTCCTTACAGAACATCTCTGGTCTTGACACCAGCCTCAGTTGTACATAATTGGCGTAACGAACTTTCTCGTTTCTCACCTTCGCTGTCGGTATTAACCTACACAGGAAGCACAGACAAACGTCAAGAGAAAAGACCAACACTCATGGAATGGGACATTGTGCTGACCACATATCGAACACTGCTTAACGACATCGACTATTTTGCAGAGCAACAGTTTGGAATCATCGTTTTCGATGAAAGTCAAGTTTTCAAAACCAGTACTTCGCAGATTCATCAGGCGGTCACATGCCTTCATTCTTTCCATCGGATTGCACTGAGTGGAACTCCTGTAGAAAACAATCTCAATGAGCTGTGGAGTCTGATGAATGTACTGAATCCTTATTTGCTTGGCAATACCCGCAACTTCCAGCAGACTTTCGTCAGCCCCATTACCAAGCAGATGGAAGAACGTAGTAAACAACTGCTTCGCAGACTGATATCACCCTACTTCCTCAAGCGTACCAAAGAAGAAGTGCTGCAAGACTTGCCAGAACGTCAGGACGAGCTTGTTGTCTGCCCTATGACAGAAGAACAGGCCAGCCATTATGCTGAGGAGTTGTCGCGTGCTCGCAACGAATGGCTCGACCCTAAAACTAAGAGTCAAAACCGACAAATGAACATGCTCGCAACGCTACAGCGATTGCGACAGATAGCCAATGGAGAAGGAAAACTGAGAATTGTATTCAAACAATTGGAGAATCTACGTCAAACAAATCACAAGGTATTGATATTCAGCGAATACGTATCACTGCTCAACCAGGTGGGCAAAGAGATGAGAGACAGAGGTTGGAAATATGATTTGCTAACAGGACAGACGCAACAACGAGAGCAGGTGATTACCCACTTCCAGCAAGACTCAGCATGTCAGTTTTTCCTCATCTCGCTAAAAGCGGGAGGGGTTGGTCTGAACCTCACCTCCGCTGACTATGTGTTTCTGCTCGACCCTTGGTGGAACCAAGCTGCTGAAGAACAAGCCATAGCCCGTGCCCATCGCATCGGACAGAACAATCCTGTATTCGTTTACCGTTTTGTCTCTGCCAACACACTTGAAGAACAAATCCTTACACTAAAGGACCGTAAGCAGACACTGATTGACAGTGTAATGCCCTTCATTCTACATAGCAACTCTACAGAACAGCAACCCCCTCTGGATTAGAGGGGGGAAGCTTTAATTCTGTTATTCATCATAAGTGTCCAAATAGGTCACATGGGTAACCAGGTATTCCTCCACACCATGTTTACCATCGGCACCACCAATGCCACTCTTCTTTACGCCAGCATGGAAGCCTTGGATCGCCTCGAAGTGCTCACGGTTGATGTAAGTCTCACCAAACTCAAGTTCACGACAAGCCTTTGTAGCGATGTTCAGATCCTTGGTGAAGATGCTTGATGCCAAACCATATTCGCAGTCGTTAGCCCACTCGATAGCCTGGTCGATGGTGTCGAACTCAATCAGAGGAATCACAGGGCCGAAAGTCTCCTCATGGATGATGTCCATCTCCTGCTTGCAGTCGTCAAGCACGGTAGCTGCATAGAAGTAGCCCTTATCGCCTACTCGATGACCACCACACAACAACTTGGCTCCCTGCTTGATGGCACGTTCCACCTTCTCAGTTACACTCTCCAGCGCACGGGCTTCCACCAATGGGCCCATATCCACACTCTCGTCCTGACAAGGATCGCCCACTTTCACAGCCTGCATCTTCTTCACCAGAATATCGGTAAAGGCAGCCTTCACCTCCTTCTGTACATACACACGCTCTGCATTGTTGCAGATCTGGCCATTGTTACCAATGCGGGAATCTACAATCCACTGAGCTGCCCGTTCCAGGTCGGCATCCTTGCAAACAATGGCAGGAGCCTTACCACCCAGTTCCAGACTCACCTTCGTGATGTTCTTGGCAGCAGCTGCCATGATGCTTTCACCAGCTCCCACACTACCTGTCACACTCACGATGTCGATCTTCGGACTGCCAGCCATCTCGTTGCCAATCACCGAGCCCTTACCTGTTACGATGTTGATGACACCTGCAGGCAGGCCAATCTCATCCACAATCTTGGCAAACTCCGTACAGTTCTCTGGTGTCAGCTGAGAAGGCTTGATCACAATGGTACAGCCTGCTATCAAAGCAGCACCAGCCTTACGGGCAATGAGGAAGAATGGGAAGTTCCAAGGCAAAATGCCTGCCACAACACCAATAGGCTTCTTGGTCAGCAAGATGGTTTCGTTAGGACGGTCAGATGGAATGATCTCACCCTCAATGTGACGGGCAAATGTGGCCATATACTCGAAATAGACGATGGTTGCCCCCACCTCAATCGATGCCCATGCACGGGTCTTGCCCTGCTCACGCATGATAATCTCTGTGAACTCATTCTCACGTTTCTTGATGCCAGCGGCAATCTTCAGCAAATAGCCAGCACGCTCAATGGCAGGTGTTTTCGCCCATGCCTTCTGAGCAGCCTTAGCCGCATCGAGGGCTTCGTTCACGTCTTCTATGGTTCCTTCAGGTTGGCGACTGATCACTTCCTCGGTAGAAGGATTCAACACATCAATCCATTTCCCAGAACGGCTCTCACAAAAACGGCCGTTGATGTACATTTTCAAGTCTTTCATGGTAATAATAATTATAAAGTTTGTATATTTGTCCTCACAAAGATAAACAAAAAATTATGAACTATCAAGACACACTAGCATATTTATTTAACCAGGTGCCCATGTTTCAGCGTGTGGGAGCCTCGGCATATAAGGAAGGATTGGAGAATACGTTGAGTTTGGATGCCCATTTCAACCATCCGCATCGCCAGTTTCGTACCATCCATGTGGCAGGCACCAATGGCAAGGGTTCTGTAAGTCACACCCTTGCAGCTGTCCTGCAATCGGCAGGTTACAAAACAGGCCTCTACACCTCGCCCCATCTGGTGGATTTCCGCGAGCGCATCCGAGTGAATGGCACTCCCATCACTGAAGAGTATGTCATGCAGTTCGTTGAGCAGGAAAGAAGCTTCTTCGAGCCCTTGCATCCCTCCTTCTTCGAGTTGGCCACTGCGATGGCTTTCAAGTATTTTGCCGAAGAGCAGGTGGACGTAGCTGTCATTGAGGTGGGTTTGGGTGGCCGATTGGATTGCACCAACATCATCCAGCCAGACCTAAGCATCATCACCAACATCAGCTTCGACCACGTTCAGTTTTTGGGCGATACCTTGGCGAAGATTGCTACTGAGAAAGCTGGCATCATCAAACGTCACACGCCAGTGGTGATTGGCGAAACTACCCCTGAGACAAAGCCTGTGTTCCTGGCAAAAGCCATAGAAGAGGACGCTCCCATCTACTTTGCCGAGGAGAACGATCGCGAGGATTATCCTGGTGTGGAGTACGAGCTGAAGGGCATCTATCAGGAGAAGAACAAACGCACCTTGTTCACGGCGCTGCCATTGCTCAAGGAGGCAGGCTATCACATCGACGAAGAAACGGTTCGCAAGGGATTTGCCCATGTGGTGGAGCTTACAGGTCTGATGGGCAGGTGGCAGAAACTGAACGATAGCCCCACCTTGGTGTGCGACACTGGCCACAATGTGGGAGGCATCCAGTATGTGGTCGAGCAACTGAAGCAGCAAGTGTGCCACGAGCTACATATAATAATAGGTATGGTGAACGATAAAGACACCAGTGGGGTCTTGGCGCTGCTGCCCAGAGAAGCGAAATACTATTTCACGCAGGCAAGTGTCAGCAGGGCTTTGCCTGCCGACCAGCTTTATACGTTCGCCACCCAAGCAGGCTTGCATGGCGAAGCTTATCCCACCGTGAAGAGCGCCGTAGAAGCTGCGATGCAACATGCTCACCCCGACGATTTCATCTTCGTAGGAGGCAGCAACTTTATCGTAGCAGACCTGTTAGTCGCTTCGCGACTTGAATTTCAATATCGCGAACGCGATATCTCATCGTGCGAAGCACGAATTCAATTTTGCGAAGCAAAATCTCAATTGTGCGAAGTACAATCTCAAAAGTACTTCTGAATCAGGGCATCCACCTGCTCATCACCCAATTCCTTGGCCTTGTCGAAAGCGGAGCGGGCATCCTTGTTCTTCTTCTGCTGAAGCAGGGCCAGACCTTTCAGGCGATAGAGCTCGGCATAGGTGGCATCTTTGGCAATGGCCTCATCGAGCACCTTCACGGCTTCCTCGTTGCGCCCCACTCGCATGTTCACCACTGCCAATTCGGCACGATAGGTCAACTCATTGGGATTCAGCTCAATAGCCTCGGCATAATCGTCCAAAGCACGCTGGTAAGCCTTCGCCTGCATGGCACACTGTCCACGCAAATAATAGAACTGATCGTTCACCTTGCCATTCACAGCCTTGTAATATTCCTCGTAGTCCACCAATGCAGGACGGTATTTCTCAGCATTCACCAGGATGCGGGCACGCTCCAGCAGATAAGGAGCAGCCTGCTCGGTATAAGGGGGAGTAAAAGTGCCAATGCATTTATCCATCAAGGCAATCACCTCATCGGCAGGGGCATTCATCAACTCCTTGCAATGAGCGGCACTATACCAGGTTGTTGCTGAAGCCAGCGCCGAATTGTTCACCTTCTCAATGGCTTGATAAGCCTCGGCATAGTTCTGCATGGCAAACAGGATGTCGCCCTCCAACTGACTATAGGCAGGCAGGTCATTCATGGCAGATGCCTCACGCACCTCAGCCAAAGCTTTGTCGAACGTCCAGTCCTTGAACACGTTCTCTGGATTGGTGAGCTGGTAGGTGTAAATCAGATTGGCACGTTCATAAAGCGTCTCGTCCCTGCTGGTCGATACCTCCAAAGCCTTATCCAAATCCGCAGAGGCTTTCTCCATAGTAGCCTCATCGAGCGACTGACTCAACAGATGGGTAGCCCTACGCACATAGCCATCGGCATTGCCTGGGAACTTGGTCACGAAATCATCTAACAGCATGGCATAGCCTGCTGCGTTGGTGGTGGTCGATGCCATATAGAGGGTCACCAATGCCTGTTCTTCATCGTCAGGCAAAGCTTTCTTGATGCCGATGCTCGACAA
>CACZRQ010000264.1 GCA_902783615.1 uncultured Bacteroidales bacterium
CTTATTTCGAATACTATCGCGATGACTTCGCTCCGTTCTACGAACAGAAATGGGAGTATCTGGTGGACTTCAACGAGGCGTTGCAGGAAATGGTATGTGGGCTCATTGGAATGAACCCAAATGTGATGCATACGAGTGAGTATGAGGCTGTTGTCGATGGTTTGGATTTGCGTGAGGTGATTCATCCGAAGAAGGATTTTGCCGCTTTGGATGCAAGTTTTCAAGTGGTGCCTTATTATCAGGTGTTCCAAGAGAAGCTTGGTTTCCTGCCAAACCTAAGCATTGTTGACTTGCTGTTTAACATGGGACCCGAAAGCCTGATAGTACTAAATAAATCAATCATCAGTCGTTAATAGTCAATGGTCAATCGTCAATTGTCAATGTTGAAAATAGAAACACCAGACGGTTTGAACAGGGTGTTGTTGCACTCCTGTTGTGCTCCCTGTTCGTCGGCAATCATCGAATGCATGCTGGCGAATGGGGTGAGGCCTACTGTGTTCTACTACAATCCGAACATCTATCCGCTTCAGGAGTATGAGACCAGAAAGGCAGAGGCGAAGCGATTCGTGACGAGTCAGGGATTGGACTTTGTGGATGCCGACTACAATTATGAGGCTTGGAAGCAAGGTGTGTGCGGCTTGGAAGACGAGCCCGAGCGAGGAAAACGTTGTCTGCTGTGCTTCAAGATGCGGCTGTTGGAAACGGCTCGCTATGCCGCCGAGCATGGTTTCACTGTGTTCACCACCACGCTGGCTTCCTCGCGCTGGAAAAGCTTAGAGCAGATCAACGAGGCAGGCCGCTGGGCAGCATCGCAGGTGGAAGGCGTAACCTTCTGGGAGCAGAATTGGCGCAAGGGAGGCTTGCAGGAAAGGCGCAACCAACTGCTCAAAGAGTATAATTTTTATAATCAATTGTATTGCGGATGCGAATTTAGTTTGATATCTCGAAAAAATGAACTAAATTTGCCATGAAATGACATCAAAACTACGCTTATGAAAAACATGAATACATTACTATGTAAAATTTGGTTGTTGTGCCTGCTCGTTGCGGGTGCACCAACGCTTGTTTGGGCACAGACCATCACCGAAAGGATGAATGAGAATATGGTGACGGTGAGCGGTGTGGTGAGAGACCAGAAGAGCCATCGCAAACTGGAATATGTGAATGTATATGTGCCAGGCACAAACATCGGTACGGTAACGAACTCCGACGGAGCTTTCTCGCTGAAGTTCAAAGACCCGGGCGGCAAGGTTTATCTGGAGTTCTCCTATCTGGGATATAAGTCGAATCAGGTGGAGATTGACCGCCTGGCGAGTACGGGCAACGAATATTTCCTGACGCAGAGTTCTTTCAATCTGAATGAAATTGTGGTGAGTCCCATCAATGCCCGTCTGCTGGTGGAAGATGCGATGTGGAAGGTGAAACAGAACTATAATCCCGTGCCCTCGCTGAATTTCATGTTCTACCGCGAAACGGTGCAGAAACGCAATCGATACATCACGATTTCGGAGGCAGTGACCGAGGCGTATAAGACGGCTTATACACAGGGCACTGCAAGAGATAGAGTGCGTGTGAAGAAGAGCCGCAGCGTGGCGAGTCCTGATTTGAAGGATACGCTGAGTGTGAAGCTGGAGGGTGGCCCCAATCTGGTGACGTTTGTGGATGCCGTGAAGAATCCCGATGTGCTGCTGGAATTTGAGTATATGGATATGTACGAATATTCGTTCAAGGATTATGTAACCATCGACGATCGTGTGCAGTATGCCATCAATTTCAAGCCGAAACCTGTGATGCTGGATTTCCCGCTGTATGAGGGAACCATCTTCATCGACCGCGAGAGTCTGGGCATCAGCAGAATCGAGTTCAGTGTAGATATGAAGGATCCCGATAAGGTGACGCGTATGATGCTGCGCAAGAAACCAGCCTCGATGCGATTCAGGGCACAGAACCTGACGTATGTAGTGACCTATCGCTATCAGGGTGGCCGCTATTTCCTGAATTATGTGCGGGCTGAGTTCAAGTTCCGCTGCGACTGGAAGAGGCGGTTGTTTGCCACCAATTATACAGTGGTGTCGGAGATGGTGGTGACCAATCGTGTGGATAATCCGTTGGAGGCCATCCCATATAAGGATGCTTTCCACAACAGCGATGTGCTGACCGACCGCATCATGGATTTCTATGATGAGAAGTTCTGGGAGGACTATAACATCATTGAGCCTACAGAATCGCTTGAACAAGCCGTTGGCAAGCTTCGCAAAGCTATTGACAATAGCACAAAGAAGTGAGCTTATTTGGTGAAAGAATCTCTTGGGCTACTTGCTGCAACTGACTGGCAGTGAGTAGCTCGATGTTTTTAAAGGCCTCCTGGCTGGTGACGAAGCGATTGTAGTGCAGGAAAGTCTTGGCCATTCCAAGGGCGGTGCTTTCATGGTTGTCGGAGCTGACGCCAATCTGCCCAATGAGCTGCTTCTTCGCCGCCCTCAGCTGACTGTCGGAAAGTGGATGGTCGCACAATCGTTGAAGCTCTTGTTCCACTAAATGAATGCACCGTTCGGTGTCTTGATGGTCGCATCCGAAGTAGATGCTGAAAGTGCCCGTGTCAGTATATGGTGTGTAGTTCGATTCAATCTCATACACAAGGCCTCGATGTTCACGCAAGGCAACATTCAACCTGCTGTTCATGCCTGGCCCGCCCAACAGATTGTTGATAAGATTGAGGGCCACACGCTTTGTACTCTGCCCATTGTAGGCTCGACCACCCATCATCACATGAGCCTGATGGGTTTGCTTGCAGGTGTTGAGGCGAACAGGAGCATTGAGCGTTGGCTGCTCGCGATTGATTTGTACAGGACTGAATGCCAAATCGCCTGTCCATCTCTCCAATTGGCGAACCACTTGCGCAAGCGTATAGTTGCCCAACACGAAGAACACCATATTGTCAGGACGATAGTAACGCTGGTAGAAGGCATCGGCGTGAGTCTTGCCATAGCTACGCAAGCTCTCTTCATTGCCTAAGATGTTGCGACCCAATGGATGACCGCTGTAGATAAGGTTTTCGAAATCGTCGAAGATGAGCTCGGCAGGAGTGTCTTCATACATCTTGATTTCATCGATGATCACTTCACGCTCTTTCTCCATCTCATGTTCGGGAAAGACAGAATGGAACACCAGATCGGTGAGCAGCTCAACGGCACGAGGGAAATCCTGCCTCATGAACGAACAATACACCACCATCTCCTCTTTATTAGTGAAAGCATTCAGGTCTCCACCCACATGCTCCATCCGGTTCAGGATGTGCCAGGCCTTTCGATGGGTAGTGCCCTTGAAAAGCATGTGCTCGATGAAATGAGCCATACCAGGCATGTCGGCATCCTCGTCGCGTGTGCCTGCATTCACGGCATAGCCGCAATAGGTCACTTGCGAGCTGGTATGCTGGAGTATTATCCTCAATCCATTTGGCAATTGATGGGTGTAATATTGCTCTATTTCCATGTAAACTGTTCTTTAAGGCTGCAAAAATAGTATAAAGTGAGCGTAAAAACAAAGAAAACTTTGTTTATAAACCAAGTTTGCATTATCTTTACGGAAAATTTGATGGCTATGGAAAAAGAATTACTGACTTCGATGCAGGATTTGCTGCAGAAAGAGGCGCAAGCTATATTGAATATTCCCTTGACAGATGGTTTTGCCGAGGCAGTAAATTTGATAGTAGAGCACGTGCATGTGCGTAAGGGCAAGCTGGTCACTTCTGGTATGGGCAAGGCAGGACAGATTGCGATGAACATTGCCACCACGTTCTGCTCAACGGGCATTCCGGCAGTGTTTCTGCATCCCAGCGAGGCGCAACATGGCGACTTGGGCATCCTGCAGGAAAACGACCTGCTGCTGTTCATCTCCAATTCGGGCAAGACGCGCGAGATTGTTGAGCTGACGGCATTGGCTCACCGATTGAACCCAAACCTGAAATGTATTGTGATTACAAGCAACCCTGTGAGTCCGCTGGCACAAGAGGCCGATGTGTGCCTAAGCACAGGTAATCCGAAAGAGGTGTGTCCATTAGGCATGACACCAACCACCAGTACAACTGTAATGACGGTGATGGGCGATATTCTGGTGGTGGAAACCATGAAGCGCACAGGCTTCACCATCGATGATTACTCGAAGCGCCATCATGGAGGCTATTTGGGAGAGAAGTCAAGAGAAGAAATAAAACATAAGGTATGCGAAAAGTAATTGGTATTGGAGAAACGATATTAGATATCATCTTCAAGAATGATAAACCTTGGGCAGCAGTACCTGGCGGTTCGGTGTTCAACAGCATCGTGTCGCTGGCTCACATGGGTGTGCCCGTGGAGTTCATCAGCGAGGTAGGCAAGGACAGTGTGGGCGAGCTCATCCAACGTTTTATGCGTGAGAATGGCATCGACACCTCTCACTTGGATGTGTATGCTGATAATAAGAGTCCTGTATCGCTGGCGTTTCTGAATGAAGAGATGGACGCACAGTATAGCTTCTACAAGAATTATCCAAGTCAGCGTCTGCAAGTTGAATTGCCTGAGATTGTAGAGGGCGATGTTGTGATGCTGGGTTCGTTCTATGCGGTTGATCCTGCCTTGCGAGAACGGCACGTGGAGTTGCTGCAGAAGGCGAAGGATAAGCATGCTATTGTGTTCTACGACCTGAATTTCCGCCGTCCGCATAAGCACGATGCCATCAAGCTGGCTCCCTATTTCATCGAGAATCTGGAGTTTGCTGATATTGTGCGTGGTTCGGAAGAAGATTTCATGTGTTTGTACAACTTGAGCGATGTCGATAAGATTTATAACGATAAAATCAGGTTTTATTGCAAGAACTTCTTGCTCACAGCGGGTCGCAAGGAAGTGCAATTGCGTGCGCAAAGTTTGAGTAAGAGTTATCCGGTGGCACCTATCGATGTGGTAAGCACAGTGGGTGCTGGCGACAATTTCAATGCGGGTATCATCTATAGTTTGTTGAAGCAGGATATCCAGCTGGATGATTTGGCTACCCTTTCAGAACAGGCTTGGGATAGTATGGTATCAACAGGCATGAGGTTTTCTGCTGAGGTTTGTAAGAGTTTTGACAATTCTGTACCAAAAGGATTTACAATATGAGAGTAGGAATAATAGTAGCAATGGATAAGGAGTTGCGTCAGTTGCAACACCTGTTTGAGGGCACTGATGTGATGGTCATAAAATGCGGCATCGGCAAGGTGAATGCGGCATTGGGTGCCCAGAAGATGATCAACGAGTTTCATCCCGATGTAATCGTTTCAAGTGGCTGTGCCGGAGGCAATGGCGATGAGATTCAGATACAGGATGTGGTGGTGAGTGCCGAGCTGGCTTACCACGATGTGTATTGCGGATTGGCCATCGATAGCACCACGCAATATGGTCAAGTGCAGGGCATGCCTGTTCGTTTCAAGCCTGAACCTTGGCTGTTGGAGAAGGCAACGAGCTTGGATTGTGGTGTGGAAGTGCATGCGGGTCTCATAGTCACTGGCGATTGGTTTGTGGATTCGCAGGAGAAGATGCGTGAGATTATCGGACATTTCCCAGATGCTAAGGCTGTGGATATGGAGAGTTGCGCCATTGCCCAGACCTGTTACATCAATCAGGTGCCTTTCATTTCATTCCGAGTAGTCAGCGATATGCCTCTCAAGGATACGGATGCCAGTCAGTATCACGATTTCTGGAACACCGTTGCCGAGCGTTCGTTTGCAGTAACGAAAACCTTCGTGGAGGCGATTTTAGCGAAAGTGTGACTGAGGGGATTCGTTTGTATTATCTTTGCATTCCAGAAATGCGCATAAGTACCGACGAATGATGATGAAACGATTAGTTGTTATATTTGCAATCGTGCTGTTGGGCACCGTCAAGGCAATGAGCCAGATTCCCTATTATGCAGGAACCGTGGGCAATGGCAAGTTGTATGGCTACTCTTCTCTGAAGTTCAGGCCAGGACAGAATAATCAGGAAACCTACACCACGTTCCAATATGGACTGGGCGACCACTTTGCAGTAGGCACAGACCTCTATACGGGTCCGAACTGTGCTTATTGGGGTTCTCTGGTACGTTTGGGCTGGAAAATCAGCAAGTGGTTTAACATAGGAACCGAGATAATTCCTTCGTTTGACCTGAATAACAGCTTTAAGTTTTCTCACCTTACATCCGCCCTCTACCTGAATGGTGCACTGTCGTCAGACGGCAACCTCATCTGGTGTACCAATACCTGGTGGGGAGTGTATAAGGGAGCCGGCAACACTTTCTCAAACTACGAATATATTGGCTATACCATTCATTTTAAAAGCGGTCGTTCCATTACACCAATGGTTGGAACAATCCATTCGTGGAAGTTTGACAAAGACATCGACCTTGCCGGAGGCTTTTATTTCTCGCTGCGAGACTGGAACTTTTATGTGTGGGGAAACGATTTCCTGCAAAGCCATCCCAGGTTCATCGTAGGCATTGATTTCGCACTTTAAGAAATAACACAAAACAATTTTTGTCTTTTTTTATCGCGTACCTAAAGGCACGCATCGGATTGGTTGTTATTGTCAACCAGCCATTAAAACGGCTGGCTACCCTTATCTGATGCCAAAAGGCATCACTTCAGAAACTTGTACTGTATATTTATGCAACCGTTCTAAGCACTCCCTTTATGTTGCTTCGTGAGGAAAAACTATTTCTCTAACGAGGGCGCAAGTTTTTCCTAACTGGGGCGCAAAAATGGGGTAGCATCAACGGCAAAAGAATTCCTTATTACAGGTCGCTGTATATACAATTCCATTTTGCATAAATATACCGCTTGAAGCAAGCAGCTCGATTACCCGAAGTAAATGGGTCGCTTACTTTGGGAGGATGTCCTGTTTACTTCGGGAGGGTTTTCTCTTTTTTTTTCGCAAAATGATGAAAAGTTGCCTTCACCCTTCACCTTTTCTTAAAACACTTTGATATTACTGTTTTATCAGGGTGAAGGGAGGTGAAGGGAGGTGAAGGCAGGGTGAAGGCAGAACAATACTAAGACGGCAATCACCAAATCATTATAACTAAAGTTACTCTGCTCCAATCAGGCTGATTCGTACATTTAAGCTATGCAAGCGTGATATCAGTTGTGAAATTTTTAGTCATGGTAATTCATCACCCTTCACCTTGCCTTCACCTCCCTTCACCTCCCTTCACCATGATAGATGATAAACATCAAGGGTTTTCTAAAAAAGGTGAAGGGTGAAGGCAAAAATCATGTAGTTTTTGTTTTGCGTCAATACATCTTCTTACCGTTGTAGGTGTGAAGAGGATAATTTATCATTTTTTGATAATCATTTTTTGATAATTATAATTATTTGTTTATCTTTGCATCATTATTAATCGCATGCGTATGACAGAGAATCCTTTTGTTACAAATGGTTATGCGGGACCAGCCTATTTTTGCGACCGCATAGAAGAGACCAAGACATTGGTTGATTTCCTGACCAATGGAAATAATATTGCTTTGATGTCGCCCAGGCGTCTTGGCAAAACCGACTTGATTAAGCACACCTTCAACCAGCCTGTCATTCGAGATAGTTATTATACATTTGTGGTTGATATTTATGCAACCGATTCTTTTCGCGACTTTGTGAATGTGTTTGGCAAGTCCATTCTTGAAGCACTGAAGCCCATGGGACGTAAAGTATGGGAGAAGTTCTTGGATGTGCTGTTTTCAGTAAGGTCAGAAATAACTTTCGACATTTCAGGAAATCCTGTTTGGGGGTTGGGAGTTGGTGCTATGACACCTCCTCAGACTACATTGGATGAGATATTTACCTATCTCCGAAATGCTAATAAACATTGTTTGGTAGCCATCGATGAGTTTCAGCAAATTCTGTATTACAATGACAATAAGAATATTGAAGCCGAGTTGCGTACTCAGATACAGCGTTGCATGAATGCCAACTTTATCTTTGCTGGTTCTCAGCGTCATCTCATGAGCAACATGTTCCTCTCGCCTTCACGGCCGTTCTACCAGTCTGTGGTTCCCATGGGATTGGCACCGATACCTTTTGACCGTTATTGGGCATTTGCCGAATCCCAATTCGCAAAGAACGGTGGCAGGCGAATTACACAAGAAGTTGTGGAAGATGTTCATAGACGTTTCATGGGTGTAACTGCCAATGTGCAGCGCATCATGAACATCCTGTATATGCAGACACCTGCTGGATGTGTATGCACTAAGGAAATGGTTGATCCTGCTATCGATACATATTTACGGATGTCTTCAGAGGCTTATGAGGCACTTCTCAGACAAATGCCTGAAAAACAGCGAAACGTTTTCTTGGCCATAGCGGCAGAAGGGCGTGTGAAAACCATTTCTGGCGGAAACTTCGTGCATAAGTACCGCCTGCCCTCAGTTAGTTCTGTAGTTTCTGCCGTTAAGGGATTGATGGAAAAAGATTTTATTACTGAAACGGATGGCGAGTATTATGTTTATGACCATTTCTTTATTCTTTGGCTAAAAAGTCGTGGAATCATATAAGATAAAGATAGGCAGAGCCGAAGCCCTGCCTATTGGTTATGGAAAATAGTTGTTGGTTCAAAACATATTGGCTACTCTTTTGATGCCTGCCACCAAGATATCTATTTCTTCTTTAGTGTTGTAGAGGCCGAAGGAGGCACGAAGGGTGCCTTCTATGCCTAAGCGATGCATCAAAGGCTCGGCACAATGATGACCTGTGCGAACGGCTATGCCAAGACGGTCGAGTAAGGTGCCCATGTCGAGATGATGGATGTTGCCTACCAAGAAGGAGATGACGCTGCCACGATTCCCCATAGGTCCAAAGAATCTCATGTCTGGAATTTGGGACATCTGGGCTAAGGCATATTGAGTGAGGTTGGCCTCATAAGCGGCAATGGTTTCCATTCCTATTTCATTTACATACTCCAATGCAGCAGCAAGGCCAGTGGCACCTACATAGTTGGGGGTGCCAGCCTCGAACTTATAAGGCAACTGATTGAAGGTGGTATGCTCGAAGCTGACGGTTCCAATCATTTCACCACCAGCCTGATAGGGCGGC
>CACZRQ010000265.1 GCA_902783615.1 uncultured Bacteroidales bacterium
CGGGCACCCCCTCTACCTAAGAGGGGGAGCTTTGGGCTGCTTAACTCAGGTGGGCAGGTTGTCAATCCTCCGTAGGCTCCCCAAAGGCTCTCCCCCTCTTAAATAAGAGGGGGAGTTTTTTGCGCGCTATCGCCAAATCAGATGTCTTCCTGGGCACCACGCCACCAGTTGCCGAGCTGGAGGTCTTTGATGTCGATGCTCTTCTCGCTCTTGCCCTTGAGGTGCTCGCTGAAGTAATCCACCATCTTCCAGTAGAAGTACTCGTTGTAGCCCTCGTACTGGTGACGCTTTTCAGGCAGGATGAGCATGTCGAAGCGCTTGCCAGCCTTGATGAGCGCATTCACCATACGGATGGTTCCCGCAGGATGCACATTATCGTCAATATCACCAGTCATGAGCAGCAAGTGACCTTTCAGCCTGCTGGCAAGTTCTTGGTTGGCAGGGATATGGATATCGAAATGCACCTTTCCGTTCTCATCGATGCGCTCGGTCACTCCGTGATATTTCTCACTCCAGCTGCGGTTGTACACATTGTTGTCGTGGTTGCCGCTACAAGACACAGCCACCTTGAAGAAATCGGGATAGGTAAGGATGGCGGCAGTACTCATGAAGCCACCTCCGCTATGACCCGTGATGCCCACCTTGGTGATGTCCATCCACTTGTTCTGTGCACAGAGCTGCTCGATGGCTGCCTTGTGGTCGGCCAGCGGATAGTCGCGCAGGTTCTGGTAGCCGAAATCATGATACCATTTCGAGCGACTGGGGTGTCCGCCACGCTGTCCCACGCTGATGACGATGAAGCCAGCCTGCGCCAGACGGTCGGTGCGGGGCGACACACGGTTATAACGCCAATACGGACCCTCGGTCTGAGGCCCTGGATAGACATAATCCACCACAGGATAAACCATCGTACTGTCGAAGTCGAAAGGCTTGTACATCACGCCGTAAAGGTCGGTAACGCCATCGGCAGCCTTCACCTTGAACATCTCGGGGAACTTATAGCCAGCGGCAAACATCTGACTGAAATCAGCTTCCTCCAAGGTCATGATCTTGCGTCCCAGGTTGTCGAGCAAGTCGATGGCAGGCTTGGTATCCACACGCGAATAGTTGTCCACGATGTAGGCATGCTGCTCGTCCATGAATGAGGTATGGAAATAGTTGCCTGGGGTGAGCAGCTGAAGGCCAGTGCCGTCGAAGTTCACCTTGTAAAGATGCTCGTAGTAAGGAGTAGCATCGCCAGCCTCTCGGCCGTTGGCGCTGAAGTAGATGATCTTCTTGGCCTCATCTACACCCTTGATATCCTCCACATGCCAAGCACCCTTGGTGATGCGGTTGATAAGCTTGCCAGCCTTGTCGTAGAGGTAAAGGTGACCCCATCCATCGCGTTCGCTCCACCAGATGAAGCGGTTGCCCTTGTCGAGTGAGATAAGGTTGCGGGTATCGAGGTATGACTGCGGCATGCGTTCTTCCAGAATCGGCACGAGGGCATCCTGTCCGAAGGTATAGGTGCAGATGTCCACCTTCTTGAAGTCGCGGCTCATGCGCATCACATAGCACCATTCAGGATGATTTTCCCAAGTGCGCACCTCATCGGGGTCGAAGCTGTAGGGACTGCCCGACTTGCCTGTGATGACGCGCACAGACGGTTCCACCCAGTCGCCGATATTGACCTCTTTCTGCGAGCGGGCAGCGATGTCGAACACATACATGTGGGGAGTGGCACCCTCTTCGCCAGGCATCTGATACTTATAGGTTTCCAGCGTGGGACGAGGTTCCGACATCACATTGATAACCCACAGGTTCTTGATCTTGCGCATGTCGCTGATGATGCTGATGAAATACTTGGAGTCGGGACTCCAGTAGCCGTTGGCCATCTGGCGGCGATTCAGATCCACCTTGGGGTCGCCACCGTCGCTGACCGTCTTGCGCTCCATCGTGAAGCCAAAGTCCTTGATGCCATCCTTAGAGAGCTGAATCTCAGTGATGGTGCTGTCCTTCGGGTTCTTCTGGATGCGCTCGTAGTCGGCATTGCTCATCATATAGAGGTTGTAGTTCTTGGCATATATCACCCACTGCTTGTCAGGACTCACATTGCCGAACTTCATGGCAGGGCGTTCTTTCTTTTCCTTGCCCAAGTTGGTGAGTTTCTGCTGGGCATACTGGTATTCGTACTTCACGCTATCAACGGTGAACTCAAAGGTCACATTATCGTCTTTCAGCTTCATACCCTTGATGGGCAATTGCTGGGCGGTGTATTTCTGCTCACTCTGCTCTGAAATCTGTGCGGCGAGCTCTTCGGCACTGAACAGCACGCGTTTAGAGCGTGTGGCAGGATCCACCACATACCAGTTCTCCCCCTCACTGGTCTTGAAATTATACCAGAAGCGGGTGGAACCCTTGAAATAATTGGGGTGAATACTGAGCGAGAAGGTCTTGTGCTCGTTCTTGTCCGGTGTCCATGCACGGGCTGCATCATACTCCGGCAAGGTTTCATCTTGAGCCGTGAGATACATGGGGAGGGTTGCCAATAAAGCAACCATCAGCCAACAACTTTTGTAGATTTTCATTGCTAAAATGGTATTTGTATAAATATTAATGGTGCAAAGATAAGGATATTTACATATAATCACTATCTTTGCAGGATGAAAAATTACAACTTGATAGCGATATTGGGTCCAACAGCCACAGGGAAGACCGCTTTGGCTGCCCATTTGGCAGACAGATTAGGCTCAGAGGTGATCAGTGCCGACTCTCGCCAAGTGTATCGCCGCATGGACTTGGGCACGGGCAAGGACTTGGTGGACTATGAGGTGGAAGGGCGACACATCCCTTATCACCTGATAGACATTGCCGAACCTGGCACCAAATATAATGTGTATCAGTATCAGCAGGATTTCCTGCGGGCATACGAGGATATCACGAGCAGGGGCATGTTGCCCATTGTGTGCGGAGGTTCAGGATTGTATATCGAGTCGGTCCTGCGTGGATACAGGATGGCAGATGTGCCAGAGAACAAGGAACTTAGACAGCGTTTGGAAGGGAAGTCGTTAGAGGAGTTGACAGCGATTCTGAAGACCTACAAGAACCTGCACAACACCACCGACACAGATACCGCCAAGCGAGCCATCCGGGCGATAGAGATAGCAGAGTTTGGCCAAAGGGAGGAAACCTCCTTCCCGCAGCTCAACTCATTGGTGATTGGGGTGAGCATCGACCGCGAGTTGCGTAGAGCGAAGATTACGAGGCGTTTGAAGCAGCGATTGGAGGAAGGCATGGTGGATGAGGTGAAGCGTTTGTTGGCAGAAGGCATTGCTCCCGAGGATTTGATCTATTATGGATTGGAGTATAAATTCCTGACGCTCTATGCCACAGGGCAGCTGAGTTATGAGGAGATGTTCAGTCAATTGGAGATTGCCATCCATCAGTTTGCCAAACGTCAGATGACGTGGTTCAGAGGAATGGAGAAGCGAGGGGTGACCATCCATTGGATAGATGCCACCTTGCCGATGGAACAGAAAATAGACGAAATAATAGCGTTAATGAATAATGAAGAATGAATAATGAAGAATGAAGAATATGGAAAATAATTGGACGAAGTCAATGGTTAATCGTCAATCGTCAATCGTCAATGGTCAATTTTTTTTGCTTGCCGGACCTTGTGTGATTGAAGGCGAGGAGATGGCGCTGCGGATAGCCGAGAAGGTGGTGGGTATCACCGAAAAGCTGCAGATACCATACGCCTTTAAGGGCAGCTACCGCAAGGCGAACAGAAGTAGGATTGACTCATTTACGGGCATTGGCGACGAGAAGGCGCTGAAGATTCTGCGGAAGGTGAAGGAAACATTCGGCATCCCTGTGGTGACGGACATCCATACAGAGCCCGAGGCAGCAATGGCAGCCGAATATGTTGACATTCTGCAGATTCCCGCTTTCCTGTGCCGACAGACCACCCTATTGGTGGCAGCAGCGCAGACGGGTAAGACGGTGAACATCAAGAAAGGACAGTTCCTGTCGCCCCAAGCTATGCAGTTTGCGGCACAGAAGGTGGTGGATGCCGGCAACCCCAACGTGATGCTGACCGAGCGAGGCACCACTTTCGGCTATCAAGACTTGGTGGTGGATTTCCGCGGCATCCCTCAGATGCAGGCATTCGGCTTTCCTGTGGTGCTCGACTGCACACATTCCCTGCAGCAGCCCAACCAGACAAGTGGTGTGACGGGAGGTATGCCCGAGCTGATCAGCACGATTGCCAAAGCAGGCATTGCCGCTGGAGCCGATGGCATCTTCATCGAGACACACGAAGACCCCTCGGTGGCCAAGAGCGATGGCGCCAACATGCTGAAGCTCGACTTACTGGAAGACTTGCTGACAAGATTAGTGAGGATTCGTGAAGCCATTCTGTAGTTTTTCAGCAGCATGGAGCGTCTAACTGAATGAAATAACAAATGAATTAACTAACATAATAGAATTATGAGAAAGTTTATCTTTAGATTTGCAATGGCTTTGATCGCCATCATGGTCAATGGCCAATTGTCAATGGTAAATGCACAACAGATGCAATTACCTCCTATCCCAGTTGACCCACAAGTTCGCATTGGTCACTTGGATAATGGTTTGACTTATTACATCCGACATAACGAAAAGCCGGAGAAACGTGTGGAATTCTATATTGCCCAGAAGGTGGGCTCCATCCAGGAGGAACCGCGTCAGCGTGGCTTGGCTCACTTCATGGAGCACATGGCTTTCAACGGCACGAAGAATTTCCCAGGTAACGAAAAGGGCAAGGGTATTGTGGATTGGTGCGAGAGTCACGCCATCAAGTTTGGCTACGACCTGAACGCCTATACCAGCGTGGATGAAACGGTGTATAACATCAGCAACATCCCAACCGACAATACGGCTGTGCTCGACTCTTGCCTGCTGATTCTGCACGACTGGAGTAGCTTCGTATTGTTAGAGGATGAGGAGATTGACAAGGAGCGTGGTGTGATCCGTGAGGAATGGCGCAGCCGCAACAGCGGTATGCTGCGTGTCTATACCGATGCACAAGCAACCATGTATCCCGATTCGAAGTATGCCGACTGTATGCCTATCGGTAACATCGACGTAATCAACAACTTCCCCTATCAGGATCTGCGCGACTACTACAGCACTTGGTATCATCCCGACCTGCAGGGCATCATCATTGTGGGCGATATCGATGTGGATGAAATCGAAGGCAAGGTGAAGAACCTCTTCAACGAGATTCCCAAGGCTCAGGGTAAGCCTGAACGCGTGTATTACCCAGTGGCCGACAACGAGGCACCTATTATATATATAGGCAACGACAAAGAGGTGAGCACCCCTAACGTGCAGATCTATTTCAAGCACGATGCCACCAGCAGAGAAGAGAAGCAGAGCATGATGTATCTGCTGCAGAACTATATGCTGACCATGATCAGCACCATGCTTGATCAACGCTTTGAGGAGATGAGCCAGCAGGCCAATCCTCCTTTCACCGCTGCCACTGCTGAATACGGCGAATATTTCCTGAGCCAGACCAAGGAAGCATTCAACGTGACGGTAATGACGAAGGCCGATGGCATTGAGACTGGCTTGCAGGCTGCCTTGACAGAGATTGAGCGCATGAAGCGCTTTGGCTTCACGGCTACTGAATACGAGCGTGCGCGTGCCAACTACCTCCAGGCCATCGAGTCGGCTTACAAGGAGCGCAACAACACGCAGAATGCCGTTTTCGTGAATCAATATGTGGAGCATTTCCTGAATGGCGAGCCCATCCCAGGCTTCGAGAATGCCTACGCTTTGGCCAACCAGCTGGCTCCCAACATTCCTGTGGAAGCCATCAACGCCATTGTGCAGCAGCAACTGATTCCCGACAACAACCGCGTGGTTTTCATCGCTATTCCTGAATCAGCTGTGGATAAGTGCCCCAGCAAGGAGCAGGTGTTGACTATGCTGAATGGCATGGGTCAGTTGCAAGTAGAGGCTTATGTGGATAAGGTATCCAACGAGCCTTTGGTGAGCGAAGTTCCTCAGGGCGGCAAGATCGTCAAGGAAGAAGCTGGCGCATTCGGTTCTACCAAGCTGACATTGAACAACGGTGTGCAGGTTTATCTCAAGAAGACCGACTTCAAGGAAGATGAGATCCGCATGAGGGCAGTGAGTCCTGGTGGTAACTCTCAGTTTGAGAACAGCGACAAATTAGAGATGGAAGTGCTGAACGACCTGGGCACCATCGGCGGTTTGGGCAACTTCAGTCAGACCGACCTGACCAAGCAGCTGGCTGGCAAGAAGGTGAGCGTAAGCGCTACTGTCAACTCACAGCGCGAAACCCTGGGCGGCAACAGCTCACCCAAGGATTTCGAAACCATGCTGCAGCTGATCTACCTACGTTTCCAGGCTCCACGCATGGATGCCGAAGCATTCGAATCCTACAAGACCCGCACAAAGGCTCAGTTGGAGAACGCTAAGGCCAATCCGCTTTCCACCATCAATGATACGCTGGCTGTGGCGATGTATGGCAACCACCCGCGTCTGGTGATGATGCAGCCTGAGATGGTTGACCAGATCAACTACCAGCGTGGTTTGGACATGTTTGCCGACCGCTATGCCGACGCGAGCGACTTCACCTTCTTCTTCGTGGGCAACATCGACATCGATGCCATGAAGCCAATGATTGCCCAGTATCTGGGTGCCCTGCCTAACAAGCAGCGTCAGGAAGCAGCCATCGACCGCAAGATGGACATCGTGCCTGGAACACGTGTGAACGAGTATGCCAAGGTTCAGCAAACGCCAACGGCTACCACGGTGATGGTGTACTCCGGCAAGATGGCTTACAACCTGAAGAACAATGTGATAATGGATTATCTGCAGCAAGCATTGGATATCGTCTTCACCGAAGAGGTACGCGAGAAAGAGGGCGGTACATACGGTGTAGAGTCCTACGGCTCACTGAACAAATATCCACACGAGCAGGCCATGCTGCAGATTGTCTATCAGACCGACCCAACGAAGAAGGATCAGCTGAACGCACTAATCGACGAGCTGGTGAAGAAGATGGCTGCCGAGGGTCCAAGTACTGAGCAGATGCAGAAGATTCGCGATTATATGATCAAGGCCTATAATGACAACCAGAAGGAGAACAGCTACTGGATCAGCACCCTGGATGAGTTCTATTATACAAACGTTGACTTCAACGCAGGCTATACCGATATCGTGAACAGCATTACTGCAAACGACATCAAGAACTTTGCTTCCGAGCTGATCAAGCAGGGCAACAAGGTTACGGTGATACTGACGGTCCCTGAGAATTGAGTATTGAGCTTCGCTCTATTGAGTATTGAGCTTCGCTCAATTGAGTATCGAGCTTCGCTCAATTGAGTATTGAGCTCCGCTCAATTGACGATTAATATTGATTACATGAATCTATATTTAGAATTACGGCGCCACGATAAGCTGAGCACCAAGCGCAGTCCGTTTTACGAGCAGAGCCAGATAGCACAATTCTTTGTGTATCTGGCTGCTGCCTTCTACGTTTGCTACCTCATCTTCTTTGGCGTGTTGTTCGCCTTCCTCATGCAAGACGAGGCGGTGGAACCTTATCACATCATCAATAAGGGATTGTTCATCTTCTTCATCATTGATTTTCTGATGAGGTTTGGCTTCCAGCAGCTCCCCACGCAGGAGATGAAGCCATATATGCTGTTGCCCATCAAGCGAAACAGCGTGATCGACGTACTGCTGATACGTTCGGCACTGAGTTACTTCAACCTGTTCTGGCTGTTCTTCTTCGTGCCGTTCGCCATATTGACCGTAGCGAAGTTCTATGGCATGTGGGGCGTGTTCACCTATTGCTTCGGCATCTGGCTCTTGGCTGTGGCCAACAACTACTGGTACCAGCTGTGCAAGTTGCTGCTGGGTGAGAAGATCTGGTGGTTCCTGCTGCCAGTGGCTTTCTGGGGAGGCATCATCGGTTTGGCGTTTCTGGACGATAGCCCCATCTACGACTTCCACATGAATCTGGGAGAAGGGTTCATCACCAGTAATATCCTGACCTTCTTGGGCGTATTGGCGCTGATAGCTGTGCTGTTCCTCATCAACCGTTGGCTGATTGGCAAGCTGATGTATGCCGAGATGAACAAGGTGGCCGACACGCAGGTGAAGCATGTCCGTGAGTATAAGTTCTTCGACCGTTTTGGCGAGATTGGCGAGTATATGCGCCTGGAGCTGAAGATGCTGACGCGCAACAAGGTGAGCCGCCAGCAAATGATCTCCATCTCTTGCATCGTCATCATGTTCTCGCTGCTGATTGGCTTCTCCGATGTGTATGATGGTGCTTTCCAGGACTTCCTGATCATCTACAACTTCGTGATTTTCGGCACCATGTTTCTGAGCATGCTGATGAGCTTCGAGGGCAACTACATCGACGGACTGATGAGCCGCAAGGAGAGCATCTATACATTGCTGCGGGCCAAGTATTACATCTACTCGGTGGCGATGTTCATCCCCACCCTGTTCATGTTGCCTGCTGTGTTTACGGGCAAGGTGTCTATCCTCACCTGCCTGGCTTGGCAGCTGTTCACCAACGGAGCCGTGTTCTGCTGCTTCTTCCAGTTGGCGGTGTACAACAACCGCACCATCCCCATGAACGAGAAGATGACCAACCGCAACTATGCCGGTTCGGGCAAGCAAAACATCATCGCTTTCGTGGCTATGGGTGTGCCTATACTCATTGGCTTTGCACTGAAAGGTCTGGTGGGCGAAACATGGACGGCATTGATTGTGATGCTGGTGGGCATTGCATTCATCGCCACCTCCAACCTGTGGATCATGAATGTGTATCGCCGCTTCATGAAGCGCAGATACATCAACATGGAGGGGTTCCGCGACTCACGGCAGAAATGATTGACGATTGACTTTTTTAAGAAACGAGATTATGATAAAGATAGATAATTTATTGAAGAAGTTTGGTGAGAAGAGAGCTGTAGATATCGACAGCTACGTCATCAATCAAGGTGATATGCTGGGACTGGTGGGCAACAACGGTGCTGGCAAGACCACCCTTTTCCGTTTGATTCTCGACTTGTTGCAGGCCGACAATGGGTTTGTCACCATCGACGACATCGACGTGAGTAAGAGCGAGGACTGGAAGAAGACTACGGGCGAGTTCATCGATGATGGTTTCCTGATTGATTACCTCACGCCCGAAGAGTATTTCTACTTCATCGGCAAGATGTACGGACTGAGCAAGCAGGAGGTGGACGAACGGGTCAAGCCTTTCGAGCATTTCATGAATGGTGAGGTGATTGGACAGAAGAAGTACATCCGCAATTATTCAGCGGGCAACAAGCAGAAGATTGGCATCATCAGTGCCATGATCCACCATCCGCAGTTGCTCATTCTAGATGAGCCGTTCAACTTCCTGGATCCCACTTCGCAGTCCATCATCAAGCAGTTGCTGAAGAAGTATCACGAGGAGCACAATGCCACCGTCATCATTTCTTCCCACAACCTGAACCATACGGTTGACATCTGCTCTCGCATCGCCCTGATGGAGCACGGCAAGATCATCCGCGACCTGGTGAATGTAAACAATTCGGC
>CACZRQ010000266.1 GCA_902783615.1 uncultured Bacteroidales bacterium
CTAACACAAATAAAGCTCCCCAGTCGGGGAGCTTTTATTATGACAATCATTTGCGATTAAAAATCACTGTATCACCACCACCACAAACGTATGGGCGGGGATGGTGCCTGAAACCATGTTGCCATTCACCTGCACGGGATACTCGAACGGTTTTATCAAATTCGGGTTTGCAATGCTATTCTCCGCCTCCAGATCATTGCTCTGCAATACAATCGCTTTGGCCGACTTCAATGCCTCACCCTTCTTCAAACCATCCACCTTCACACTCACATGCTGAGAACGCTCAGATGTATTCGCCACCTTCACATAAATCTCGCCCGTAGGCTGGTTAATCACCGACGAAGCGAAGAGACCATCCTGGCCATCCGCTCCCGTCACAGGTTTGCCATTCATCGTCAGATTCAGCACATTTGTACCCTTGTAAGTACTATACAACTGTTGCACCAGATAACTGGCTGTTCGCACCACATTCAGGTTGTCGAACCAAATCAAGTCGGGTCTCCATTGCCAACCATCTACATGAGCAAACAGCGGAGCATAGGTGGCCATGTGAACGATATCCGCATTACGCTCCAAGCCCGTCATGAAGGCAGCTTCTAACAATGCAGGATAGAAATGGTTATACTTCTTGCCGGCAATGTGGCAGGCATATTCCCCAGCAAACACCTTCGGACCCTTGCGGTCGTAATTGTCGTAGCGAGCACCTTGACTCAAGAACCAATCGGCAGGACGATAGAAATGTTCATCCACCAGATCGGCACCCAGACGCTTCATCTCAGGCCACAGATAATCAAACTGTTCACCCTCAGAATTAGGACCAGCACTACCCACAATCTTGATGTTTGGATAAGCCTTGCGAATAGCCTTCACGAAAGGCTCCAAATGCTCAGGATAGATGGCATCCCACTGCTCGTTGCCAATAGCAATGAACTTCAGGTTGAAAGGAGCCGCATGCCCCATCTCGGCACGTAGCTTGCCCCACTTCGTTTCCGTACCACCATTGGCAAACTCAATCAGGTCAAGGGCATCCTGCACATAGCTGTCTAATTGGTCAACAGGCTGATGCGCACTCATGTCATCATTCTGGAACTGACAAGCCAGACCGCAGCTCAACACAGGAAGTGCCTCGGCACCGAAATCCTCGCACAATTGGAAGAACTCAAAGAATCCCAAGCCATAGCTCTGATAATAGTCGGGCAGATAGCGATAAGGGAAAGTATATTGCCAACGGTTCTCATTCAGGGGGCGGTTCTCAACGGGTCCTACCGTATTCTTCCAGTTATAGCGGGTATCCAAATCCGTACCCTCTACAATACATCCACCAGGAAAGCGGAAAATGCCGGGCTTCAGATCGGCCAATGCCTGCGCCAAATCCTTGCGCATACCGTTCTCCCTTCCTTTCCAGGTATCGGTTGGAAACAGCGACACGTGTTCCAAATCAACAGCTTGCTTACCCTCCAAGAAGATGCGCATGGTGGCCTTGGGGTTGGTCACAGGCGACTTCAACACCACTTGATACTTCTTCCAATCCTTGGAATCGATGGTCACATGCTCTGTCACAAACGCCTGTCGTTCAGCATTAATATATGGGTCGCACAGCTCCACACGAATCTTCACAGGCTCATTGCCTTCCACCAGTCTTGCCCACACAGAGAAGCGGTATGTCTCGTTCTGCTTCACACCCATACCGAAAATACCACTGTTCTCCATCACGGTAAACTTATCCTTGTGACCCGTATAGCCCATCCTCACATAGTGTGGATTCTTGTCGAAGGGACCATCGTTTCTCACCTGCACATTGCCCACCGTCTTCCATCCATACAGTTGCTGCGGATACTCAAACGAGCGATTCTCCACCATCTCTGCATAGAGTCCGCCATCAGCGGCAAAGTTGATATCCTCGAAAAAGAGTCCATACATCGTGGGTTGGATGGGAGCCCCCACCTTTTTCACTTGCAAAGTCATCTCGTGCGTCTGAGCCTGAACACCCAGACCAGTCAGCATCGCCAAAGCGGCCGTTAATGTCCAAAGTTTTTTCATAAAACACCTATTTTATAAATTCAATGAACAAATGTAAGCATAAATATCGATATTTTCATTATCTTCGCAGCAGAAAAAACAAAATAATTGATTAAGCAATGAAAAAAACAAATCTTTTGATTATGTCAGCAGCAATGACATTGGCCGCCTGCAACGGCGGAACCCAGCCAAATGGTCAGGCTGATGAGGACATCATCGGTCGCACCACCACGCTGAAGATAGAGAACAAGCGCATGACTCCCGAAGCCCTGTGGGCCATGGGGCGCATTGGCGGCATCGCCGTTTCACAGGATGGAACCAAGGTGGCTTACACCGTGAGCTACTACAGTGTGCCACAGAACAAGAGTAACTCGGAGGTGTTCGTCATGAACGCTGATGGCAGTGACAACCAGCAGATTACACACACGCCCAAAGGTGAGAGCAACCTGGTGTGGACCAAAGATGGCAAGCTGCGTTTTCTGAGCAGCGAGAGCGGTAGCAGTCAGATCTGGGAGATGAATGCCGATGGTTCAGGTCGTCATCAGCTCACCAACTACGATGGCGACATCGAGGGTTTCTCACTCTCTCCCGACGAGACCAAGGTGCTGTTTGTAAGTCAGGTGAAGACGGTGGCCAGCACAGTCGACAAATATCCCGACCTGCCCAAGGCTTCAGGTCGCATCATCACCGACCTGATGTACAAGCATTGGGATGAATGGGTTA
>CACZRQ010000267.1 GCA_902783615.1 uncultured Bacteroidales bacterium
GCTCTGCAGCAGGTTGGCTTGCGATTCGAGCCAAGTGGCAGCGTTGTTCTGCACATCCAGCGAAGTCATCAGTCCTTCCTCATACTTGCGCTTTGTGACCTGATAGGCTAATTTATCAGAAGCCGCCTTCTTCTCCATCTGGATGCTCTCCTTCAGGAAACCCTCACGATCCATCACAGCCTGTTCCACCAATTTACGCAGCTCCAACTTCTGTTCTTCATACTGCTCTTGTGCTATACGATAGCTATTGCGAGCCTTGCGAATGCCACTCACTCCTTTCAGTTGACTGAAAATGGGTACACTGAGAGATATACCTACATAAGAGCCATAGTTGTCCTTGAACTGATTTCGGAACGATGGATAGGTATCCACATGCAACTGCTTGTAATATGAGGTATTGAGACCTGCAAACAGACTGATGCTGGGTAAGACCTCACTCCATGCAATCCTGCTCTGCATCTTCTGTGCCAAAGCATTCAACTTGCTTTTCTGCAAAGTGGGATTGCCAGCCAAAGCTATGTCCACCACCTGGTCTTTATCAATGATTTCCAAATGAGCCTGCTCCATCATTGGGCTATCCAACAAGGTGGAATCCAGCAGCAACTCTTCTTCCATGGGATAGTTCATCTTTTGTTTCAGCGTCAGCATGGCTGTTTCAAACAGATGCTGCTGATGGGTAAAGTTGTAGGCATCAGTAGCCTGCTGGGCTTCCATCTGCGCCACATCCGCCATGCCTTTCATACCGATTTCTTCCTGCAAGCGCGTCTTATACAATAAGGAATCGCTTTCTGCCAACTTCTGCTCCGCCATGCGTACGGTACCCATGCAGTAAAGCGCCTGGATGTAGGCCTGGAAAGTATCCAAAGCCGTATTGTCCTGCGCTTCCTGCAAGGCAGCCTTACCCAACTTCACGTTGGCTTGGGCTTTGCGGACCTGGTTTACCAGGCTACCGCCTCGAAAAATCAGCATGTTTGCTTCAATAAAATAGTTGTTATGAAAGGTTGAGATATTGTCGTAAACGTTGGTTTCTGGGTCGATGCCTCGACCAAAGCTATAGCGGGCACTCACACCTCCATCCACAGAAGGCATGAAGCTACCAATGGCACTGAGCTTGTCCATCTGACTGTTCTTCACCTCCAACTCTCTCTGGTGCACTTGGTGGTTATGATCCACAGCGTATGCCATGCAGCGATCTACGCTCCAAACCTCTTGACAATTGACAATTGACGATTGACAATTGACGATTATCAACCCCATCAGTGCCATTGTTTTTATTGTTTTGTTCATCATCGAAATTATTAGTGTTTCTTACACCGATTCATTTGCAAAGAGCGTGCCAAAGTTACATCTCGCTCATTTAGTGCATTTTACAATTTTCCAGTTTCCCCCAAAGTGTCCAATAATTGGACAGTTGGTGTCTAATAATTTAACACAGGCTGTTTTTCCCTTGTTCTGTCTTGCGAATGTGGCGATGAAATGCTAACTTTGCTCCCACAAAACCATGATGTATGAACAAACGCGGAACATTGGTTGTTGTTGACGACAACAAGAACATACTGACATCACTGCAATACCTGCTGGACGACTATTTTACCCAAGTGCTGACACTGGAGAGTCCAGTTACCTTGCCTACTGTGCTGCAACAGAAGAGACCCGATGTAATCTTGCTCGACATGAATTTCTCCTCTGGGCTGAATACAGGCAACGAGGGACTCTATTGGCTTCGTGAGATCAAACGTCTCAGGCCGCAAACACAGGTGGTGCTATTTACAGCCTATGCCGATATCAGCTTAGCGGTAACAGGCTTGAAAGATGGCGCTACCGATTTTGTGGTGAAGCCTTGGGACAATGCCCGATTGTTGCAGACACTCTTGGAAGCAATGGAGAAATCGCAGCAAGGCAAGCCAAAACAGAAAGTGGATTTTACACCTTCATATAATAAAGAGAACCAAATGTATTGGGGACGCTCGGAAGCTATCCGCCCGCTAAGGATGACAGTGAACCGTGTGAGCACCACCGATGCGAATATCCTGATTACTGGAGAGAATGGAACAGGTAAGGATATGCTGGCTCACGAAATCCATCGACTCAGCAATCGTCAGGAGGGACCTTTCGTTTCTGTGGATATGGGTGCCATTACAGAAACGCTGTTTGAGAGCGAGCTGTTTGGACATGTGAAAGGTTCTTTTACCGATGCTCATGCCGACAGAATGGGGCGTTTCGAAGCTGCCAATGGAGGTACACTATTCTTGGATGAGATTGCCAACCTGCCCATCCATTTGCAACCCAAACTGCTAACAGCCATTCAGAAGCGCAGTTTCGTGAAGGTGGGAAGCAATGCGCCCCAACCCACCAACATCCGTCTGATTTGTGCCACCAACCGCAATCTGGATGAAATGGTGAAACAAGGTGATTTCAGAGAGGACTTGCTCTACCGCATCAACACCATCCACCTACATATCCCTCCCCTCAGGGAAAGGAAAGACGATATCCTGCCTTTGGCAGAACGCTTCATGCAGCAATACAATGAGCAATACGGCAGGCATATAGAAAGTATTTCGCCAGAAACCGCTGCCCTGCTGCAGAAACATCCTTGGTATGGCAACATCCGCGAGTTGCAGCACACCATTGAGAAAGCGGTGATTATGGCAGAAGGGACAGAACTGAAGCCAATATACCTGGAACTGAACAACACTGCCAAACCTGCCTCACTGCAATCAGAGCAGAAAACCCCTTTGCAAACCTTGGAAGATGCAGAACGCGACGCCATACAAAGGGCGATGGTGCAATTTGGTGGGAATATGACACAAGTGGCTTCAGCATTGGGAATCAGTAGGCAAACGCTTTACAGTAAGATTAAACGCTATGGGATTTAACTGGTTGAACACATCGGTAGGACGCGCCTTGATGCTGATTCTCGGCACAGCTGTAGGCACCTGGGGCATCTCCCAAGAGCAGTATCTATTAGTGGCCATTGGCATCGCCATTCTCGCACTCGCTTGGGTTATCTATCGGCGTGGGGTGAAGTTGCTGAAAGAAAGGTGTTATCTGATGCTGGAAGCCATCCGCAATAACGACTACAGTTTCCGCCTTCCCACTGCCTATCAGTCAGCCAACGAAAAGGTGCTGCAAGACACCATCAATGAGTTTGGCACCCTCATGAACGAGCAGAAACAGCAGGCAGTACAAAGGGAGAAGTTTTTCGAGCAGATCATCTCAAGTGTGAGCACAGGCATCTTAGTGCTGGCAGAGAATAATTTCATTGTGCAGGCTAACCCTGCCGCAGCTCGCCTCTTAGGCTTGCCTGTGGTGAGTACCATCAACCAACTGGAACGCTATGGCAAAGATGTGGCCGACCTGATACGGAACCTACAGGCTGGGGATAGGAGTCAGCTGCATCTGCAAACCAGCAAGGGGGACATTGACCTTTCAATAGCTTGTGTGCGCACCATTCTGAATAGCGAACCCGTGAGAATACTGATTCTGAATGATATACGAAACGAATTGGATGAAAAGGAGTTGGATTCATGGATCAAACTTACACGAGTGCTGACGCATGAAATCATGAACAGCATCGCCCCCATCTCTTCCATCAGCGATACTTTCATGCATCGCGAAGATGTGGTAAATGGACCGTTGTTCGATGGTATAAGAGCCATCCACGACACCTCAACAGGTCTGATTGGATTTGTGGATAGCTATCGTAAATTCTCTGCCCTGCAGAAGCCTCAGCCTGAAGCATTCTACATCCGTGAGGCCTTACAGCAACTTCAAAGCCTCAACATCATTCCAGACAATATCAGTTTGACTACACAAATTCTGCCAAATGACTTGATGCTGTTTGCCGATCCAAACCTGGTACGTCAGATGCTTATCAACCTCATAAAGAATGCAGTCCAAGCCATAGGCGAGGCGCAAGGACGCATCCATATCTCGGCTTTTACCAACGAAACGGAGCATGTGTTCATCCATGTGAGTAACGACGGACCCGCCATCCCTGCTGATGTGGCGGAACAGATCTTCGTACCGTTCTTCACAACGAAGCACGAGGGCAGTGGCATTGGCCTTTCGCTGTCGCGACAAATCATGAAGCTGTCTGGCGGCACTATTGCCTTACTCAAAACAGGCAGCAATGGGTGGCCAGTGACATTCCAACTGGAGTTTGATTGAGAAAAAGTTGACCATTCGGGAAAAAACACTTAACTTTACACCCGAAAACAAATCCTGTATGCGAGTACTGTTAATTAACACATCGGAAAGGATAGGCGGTGCAGCCGTTTCTTGCAAACGACTCATGGAGGCTCTGCAGGCTAATGACATCAAAGCCAAGATGCTGGTTCGTGACAAGCAGACGGACGAGATAGCCGTGGTGCCGCTGCCGCATAGCTGGAAATTGCTGTGGCACTTCCTGTGGGAACGCATTCGCATCTGGCAGACCAATGGCTTTCATCGCCAGAACCTGTTTAAGGTGGACATTGCCAATGCTGGCAGCGATGTGACCAACCTGCCCGAGTTTCAGCAAGCCGACATCATCCATCTGCATTGGATCAACCAGGGCATGCTGTCGCTGAAGAGCATCAGGAAGATTCTGGATTCGGGCAAACCCGTGGTGTGGACCATGCACGACATGTGGCCCTGCACTGGCATCTGCCATCATGCACGCGATTGCGAAGGTTTCTTGCATGAATGCGGCAAATGCCCCTATCTGCTGAAGCCCTCGAAGCATGACCTGTCGTACAAGATCTACAAGAAAAAGAAGACGTATTTGGGAAACAGGCACATCAGCTATGTGGCATGCAGCCAATGGATGGAGGGGCAAGCCCGCAAAAGTGCCTTGCTGCAAGGACAGCACATCGAGAGCATCCCCAACCCCATCAATACCAGTCTGTATCGCCCTGTGAACAAGCAGGAGGCTCGCCAGCGCTGTGGCTTGCCACAAGATTTGAAACTCATTCTCTTTGGCTCGGTGAAGATTACGGATAAGCGCAAGGGTGTGTTGTATTTCATCGATTCCTGCAAGCTGTTGGCCCAGCAGCATCCAGAGCTGAAAGATCAGATAGGCATTGTGGTGTTGGGTAATAGTTCTGACTACTTGACCAACCAGTTGCCTTTCCAGGTGTTCCCGCAGGAGTTTGTGATGGACGACCATAAGATTGCCGACCTCTACAACAGTGTGGATCTTTATGCCACCCCTTCGCTGGAAGAGAACCTGCCTAACACCATCATGGAGGCTATGGCCTGCGGAGTGCCTTGTGTGGGCTTCCAAGTGGGAGGTATTCCAGAGATGATAGACCACCTGCACAATGGCTATGTGGCAGAGTATAAATCGACGGAGGATTTCACCAATGGCATCTATTGGCTGCTGCAGGCTCCTGACTATAAGCGGATGTCGGCAGAGGCTGTGCGCAAGGTGCAGACGCATTATGCCCCACAGGTGGTGGCACGCCGCTATATCCAAGTGTATAACAAACTGTTAGGTACCTATGAATGAGCTTTCTCCTACATTCAGCATCATCACCGTGACCTACAATGCAGAGGCTACCATTGAAGTAACCCTGCGCAGTGTGCAGCAGCAGACCTATCGCCAGATTGAGCATATCATTGTGGATGGGGGCTCGAAAGACCATACCTTATCTATAATAGAGGCATTCAAAGACGATTACCTAAGGGTGATTAGCGAGCCAGACAAGGGGCTGTATGATGCCATGAACAAGGGCATCCGACTTGCCAAGGGCGAGTATCTCTGCTTCCTGAATGCAGGCGACACCTTCCATGAAGCCGATACCCTGGAGAAGATGATAAAATCGTCACGAAATTCAATTGTCAATCGTCAATCGTCAATCGTCAATTGTCAATGGTCAATCATGTATGGTGAGACTGCCATCGTAGATGCCAATCGCCGCTTTCTTCACATGCGCCGCCACCAAGCTCCAGAAGAGCTCAGTTGGAAAAGCTTCAAGCAAGGCATGCTGGTGTGCCACCAGGCTTTCTTCGTGAAACGCAGTCTGGCGGAGCCTTACGACCTCCAGTACAAGTTTTCCTCCGACTTCGACTGGTGCATCCGCATGATGAAAAAGGCGGATGTGATTCATAACACCCACCTGATTCTCATTGATTACCTCGATGAAGGGATGACCACCCGCCATCGCCGCGCCTCACTCATGGAGCGCCTCCGCATCATGGCAAAGCACTATGGCTGGCCCACCACCATCCTCATGCATCTTTGGTTTGTGGTGCGCCTCGTAAAATTTCCTGCAACTCTTTAACGCCTTCCGAAGCACCCTTCCTGATTACATGGATATCGCGGTAAGAGTGTGTCTCTACTGGCTTAGGGTCAATCAGGTAAATCTCTGCATCCATAGGAGCATAATGCAAGAGTCCAGCTGCAGGATAGACATTCAGACTTGTGCCGATAATCACCAAGATATCGGCTTTCTGTACATAATTGATAGCCGTCTCGATCTCTGGCACCGATTCGCCAAACCAAACGATGAAGGGCCTGAGCTGAGAGCCATCTCCTGCCTTGTCGCCAATATGAATCTCCTCGCCAGCCTTCAACTCCCGAATGTAGCGCGGGTCGTTTGGATTACGCTCTGAGCAAGCCTTTGTCAACTCGCCATGCAGATGCACCACATGCTTGCTGCCAGCTCGCTCGTGCAGGTTGTCCACATTCTGCGTCACTACCGTCACATTGAAATCCTTCTCCAGATCAGCCACCCCATAATGTCCTGCATTGGGTTTCACCCCCTGTAGCTCATTGCGACGCTGATTGTAGAAATCGAGCACCAACTTGCGGTTGCGCCAATACCCTTCGATGGAAGCCACGTCCTCAACCTTGAACTGCTCCCACAATCCACCAGAATCCCTGAATGTGCTGATGCCGCTCTCTGCGCTCATGCCAGCACCTGTTAGAAACACTAAATTTTTCATATCTGTGCGTTTTTGTCATTCAAAAGTACAAAAAACATTCAACAAAAGCAATGATTAACGAATTTAAATGCAGAAAATCGTCGAGTTTCAATAAAAAGCTGTAACTTTGCACGCTTTTTAAATGAATAATATGGATCAGAAACAAGTAAGTTATGCGTTGGGACTGGGCATTGGCCAGAACCTGCTTGGCATGGGTGCCAAGGATATAGATATCGATGAGTTTGCTCACGGAGTGAAGGATGTGCTGGAAGGCAACAAGCTGGAGTTGGACCATAAGACGGCTCAGATCATCGTCAGCCAGTATATCGACGAGCTGGACAAGAAGATGACAGCTGCCCGTCAGGAAGCCAACAAGCAGTTCTTGGAGGAGAACAAGAAACGCCAGGGTGTGGTGGAACTGCCCAGTGGATTGCAGTATTATGTGGTGAATCCAGGCAATGTGGATGGCAAGCGTGCCACTGAGACAAGTCGCGTGCAGTGCCACTACGAGGGTCGTTTGCTGGATGGTAATGTGTTCGACAGCTCATACCAGCGTGGCGAGCCTGCTACGTTTGGCGTGAATCAGGTGATTGCAGGCTGGACAGAGGCTCTGCAGCTCATGCCAGAGGGTGCGAAGTGGACACTCTTCATCCCATCAGACATGGCTTACGGCGCACAGGGAGCAGGTCAGGTGATTCCTCCCCACAGCGCATTGATCTTCGATGTGGAATTACTGAAAATTTTATAAAACAATTAAATACTAAAGCAAAATGAAAAAATTATCAATCATGGTGGTGATGGCAGTCATAACTTTCATGTCATCATGCACAGCACAGGGACAATCTGGAAACTTCAAATCTGACATCGACACCTTATCTTATGCTTCTGGCTTCGCTCGCGTTGAGGGTTTGGCAAACTATCTGCTCTCTCAGGGTGTTGACAGCACAATGATGGTGGATTTCATGAAAGGCTTCAATGAAGGTGTAGAGAAAGTGGATGACAAGGACTTCAATGCTCGTCGCGTGGGTTATAACGTAGCTAAGATGTTCATTGACTTTCTGCCTAATCTGAACCAGAATATTTTCGGCAACGACTCTACGATGGAGCTCAACCGCACTTTATTCGTGAAAGGTCTGGTGGATGCAATCGCCAAAAAGACTGACATCATGGATCAGGTGAAGGCAGAGGCTTATTCTAACCAGAAGGCGAATGAGATTCACGAACGTGTATTAGAGAAGAATTATGGCGACAACCGCATTGCAGGTGAGCAGTTCTTGGCTGAGAACAAGACCAAGGAGGGCGTTCAGACTACCGCCAGCGGTTTGCAGTATAAGGTGATCACTGAGGGCAAGGGTGAGAAGCCCACTGCCAACAGTCAGGTGAAGGTGCACTATCGCGGTACCCTGATCGATGGCACTGAGTTCGACAGCTCATACGCCCGCAACGAACCAGCCACTTTCCGTGCCAGCCAGGTAATCGCAGGTTGGACAGAGGCTCTTCAGCTGATGCCTGTAGGTTCAAAGTGGATGCTCTACATCCCACAGGAGCTGGGTTACGGCTCTCGCGGTGCTGGCGACGACATCAAGCCTTTCTCTGCTTTGATTTTCGAGGTTGAGCTGCTTGACATTGTTCAATAAACTGCCAAATACCATAAAAAAAGGCCACTCTTGTGCATTAAGGGTGGCTTTTTTACTTTTTTTTCTGCAAATTTTTAGTCAAAATGATTGGAACGAATAAAAAAAAGCCTATATTTGCTCACAAAATGTTACATCATTCTAACTTTTTACAGATATGGATAAGATTGACAGACTTGACAAGCAGATACTGACCATCATCTCGAAGAATGCTCGCATTCCTTTCAAAGATGTGGCAGCACAGTGTGGCGTTTCCCGCGCCGCTATTCACCAGCGTGTGCAACACATGATTGACCTGGGCATCATTGTTGGCTCTGGCTACGAGGTTAATCCCAAGTCGTTGGGTTTCATGACGTGCACTTATGTGGGTATTAGCCTTGAAAAGGGCTCCATGTATAAATCGGTGGTAACAGAACTCAACAAGATTCCTGAGGTAGTGGAGTGCCACTTCACCACTGGTCCTTACACCATGCTTACCAAAGTGTATGCCCGCAACAACGAGCATCTCATGGATTTGCTGAACAACAAGCTACAGCAGATTCCTGGTGTGAATGCCACCGAGACCTTGATTTCGCTGGATCAGAGCATCAAGAAAGAGGTGCCTATCGAGATTTAACAAGGCTCTCATAAAAGTTTTGAGGCGAAACGCTTGCATATTTCTCAGGAAAAGACTAATTTTGCACAGCTTTTCCAGTTAAAGGCAAAAGTAGGACTTGTAGCTCAGTTGGTTAGAGCAACAGACTCATAATCTGGAGGTCC
>CACZRQ010000268.1 GCA_902783615.1 uncultured Bacteroidales bacterium
CTATTTGCTCAAGACCAATACGAAGAGGATAGAAAGCATGTCTTCTGGAACTACATTCAAAGAGGCATCTGGCTCATTAATGAAATCTTTGGCTGTAATCATCCCCCCAAAGTCTATAATTGATAATTATGAAGCATCTGTCGTTGAAATATTTAATGAGCAGGAAGTAATAGAGCAACAAAATCTTTACCTTGCCACTCTCCGCGACACCCTTCTCCCCAAACTAATGTCTGGTCAAATTAAACTATAAACCATTATGGCAGCATTCTCAGAAGATATATACGAACAGGCTCTAATAGAATTATTTCAAAGCCTTGAAGGTAAGCAGTACCGCTATGAGTACGGCCCAGAAATAAAGCGTGACTACCACAATCCAGTATTGGACAATGTGTTAGAAGATGCCTTGATCCGCATCAACCCTACAGTGCCGTTTTCAGCCATCGATGATGCCATCAAGAAACTGCATCAGATAGAAGGCTCGTCGCTCTATGAGTGCAACTTCAAGTTCACCCAGATGCTGCAGTATGGCATTGAGGTGACATTTAACCAGACGAACGACAACCCAAGGGTGGTTCGTGAAGATCTTGCTCACTACGGTCGTGAAAATGCACGCGTAGAAGCACAACAGGGACAGAAGACCAGGATAGTGAAGCTGATAGATTTTGAGCATCCCGAGGAGAACGACTTCTTGGTGGTGAACCAATTTACCGTTCAGGAACTCGACACCAAGCGGCCAGACATCGTGGTGTTCGTCAATGGCCTTCCTTTGGTGGTCATAGAGTTGAAATCGCCAAGCAGGGAAGAGACCGATGCCAGCGAAGCCTATCTGCAATTGCGCAACTATCAGAAATTCATTCCCTCGCTCTTCATCTACAATGCCTTCAATGTGATGAGTGATATGGCGCTTACCAAGATAGGCACAGTAACCGCAAAGGAAGACCGCTACATGGAATGGAAGCTGCCTACAGGAGAGATGGCTGACTATGATGAGGCTTTCAAGTCGGTGTTCACCCCGAAGGTGTTTCTTAACCTCCTGAAGAACTACATTCTCTTTGATGTTCGTGAAGGCAGTTATACAAAGATTTTGGCGGGCTATCATCAGTATTATGCCGTTGAGAAAGCGGCTGTTAGAGCCGAAGAGGCGGTGAAGGGTGATGGGAAGATTGGCGTGTTCTGGCATACACAAGGCTCAGGAAAGAGCCTTTCGATGGTGTTCCTGGCTCATCACCCCAAGGTGCAGGCCATGAATCCTACCATCGTGGTTGTTACCGACCGCAACGACCTTGACGAGCAGCTGTTTGGGCAGTTCTCGCGAACTGTTGACTTCCTTCGTCAACGTGCCGTGCAATGCACCAGCCGAAACGCTGAGAATGACGATACATCTCTCAAAGCGATGCTGAAGAACCGCAATTCGGGCGGCATCATCTTCACCACCATGCAGAAGTTTGACGATTGGGATGGACCGCTTTCTGAGCGTCAGAACATCATCGTCATGACCGACGAGGCACATCGTGGTCAGTATGGTTTGGAAGAGAAGATAGATACCGAGGGCAATGTGCATATCGGTGCAGCCCGCAAGATTCGCAATTCGCTGCCCCATGCTTCATACATCGGTTTCACGGGCACACCGATTTCAGACAAGGATAGAGACACACGCGAGATCTTCGGCGATGATATTGACGTTTACGATATGACGCAGGCTGTCAATGATGGAGCCACAAGGCCAGTCTATTACGAGAGTCGTGTCATCAAACTGAAACTCAATGATGAAGTGCTTGCCCAGATTGATGCCGAGTATGACCGGCTGAGAGAAGAGGGAGCTTCGGAAACCGACCTTGAAGAGAACAAGAAGGAAATGTCGCACATGGATGCCCTGCTGGGAAATGATGCAACCATCAACGACCTTGTGACCGACATCATCGCTCATTATGAAGACAATCGCCAATACATCTGTTGTGGCAAGGCTATGATTGTGGCCTATTCCCGTCCTATAGCCATGAAGATATACAGGCGCATGCTGGCATTGCGTCCCGACTGGACAGAGAAGGTAAAGGTGGTGATGACGGGTGGAAATCAAGATCCTGAAGAATGGGCTGATGTTATCGGTAGCAAGGCACACAAGAAGGAACTTGCCAAGAAGTTCAAGGATGAGAACGACCTTATGAAGATTGCCATCGTGGTGGATATGTGGCTTACAGGTTTTGATGTACCTTCATTGGCGACGATGTCCGTGTATAAGCCCATGAAGGATCACAACCTGATGCAGGCCATTGCCCGAGTGAACCGAGTGTTCCCGGAAAAGGCTGGAGGCTTGATTGTTGACTATGTGGGTATTGCAGCCGCCTTGAGGGATGCCATGAAACGCTATACCAAGCGTGACCAAGACAACTACGGCAACAATGACATCAAGGAGAGGGCTTACGCTGAGTTCAAGGAGAAGCTGGAGATTTGCCAAGAATTGCTTCATGGTTATGATTATAGCCGTTTCCATCATGGCTCGCCCGCAGAGCGCGCACAGCTGATCAAGGGCGCAGTCAATTTCCTGATCGCTCCTGAAAAGGCAGACGACTGCAAGGTCTTCATCAAGAATGCTTCGTTGTTGCATCAGGCCGTTACCCTTTGCCGTTCTTTGCTTGTAGAACAGGAACGCTTTGAAGTTGGCTTCATGGAATCTGTGCGAATCTTGATCATACGCCTGCAGAGCCCAGGCAATGTTACGAAGAAGGAAATCAACAAGCGCATTGCTGCGCTCATTGAGCAGAGTGTGCAGAGTGATGGTGTTGTAAATATCTTTGAAGGGGCAAAGTTCTCCCTGTTTGACGAGAAGTTCATGGAAGAGGTCAAGAAGATGAAGGAGAAGAACCTGGCTGCAAAGTTGCTTGAAGACTTGTTGCGGGGTCGTGTCCGCAACATGATTCGTACAAACATTGTTACAGGCGAGTTGTTCAGCAATAGGTTCAGCGAAACGCTGAACCGCTACATCAACGGCTTGCTGACGAATGAAGAGGTCATCCAAGAATTGCTGAAATTGGCTCGGGAAATGATGGATGCAGAACAGCAAGGCAACGAGCTGGGCTTATCGAACGAAGAGAAGGCTTTCTATGACGCCTTGACTCGTCCACAGGCTGTGAAGGACTTCTACACCAATGAGCAGTTGGTTGCCCTCACGAAGGATTTAACTGATATGCTCAGGAAGAACCGCACCATCGATTGGAATCGCAGAGAGGCAGAACGTGCCAATATGCGCCGACTGGTTAAACGGTTGTTGAAGAAATACAAGTACCCACCAGAGGAAGCCGAAGGCGCTATGAACATAGTGCTGGAGCAGTGTGAGCAGTGGGCGGAGAATCAGGATGTTGCATGATTGTTTATGTCGTTATGGATTTAAAAGTTTAACTGCACAAAGTTAGACATTCCCAAGCAAAGAAACAAGTTTTGAATGATGCAATGCGTTTATGAACGTGTTTTTTATCTCTTATTTTTGACAAAAGTGCAATTTTTGTTGGAAAATTGAATCTCTTTTACTATCTTTGCAACAGTGTGAAATAATAAATGAAAGGAGGTATTACTAAGGAAGTAAAGTAGATTATTATTTGTGCATTGATAAGAATTGTTTATCATTGTACACTTGACATATTAATATAAAGCTGAGCCTTAGGCTTTTCGGATTTCTTTCCATTGCGTTTTATAAGATAGATCCAGAAATTTAAAGGCTGTCAGCTCATGCCACCTATGGCGTGAGCATTGGCAGTATTGACAAAGGGATCTAAAACGCAATGGACTTGTTTTTTACTAAAGATGCTTCACGCCATTTATATGTCAAGCAAAGACAACATCGAGTAATTCATTAATAATTAAAGAAACTATGGGAAGCAAAAGACATGAAAGGCTGGATGACTCGCCTAACAGGCAGTTGGATATGTTTGGCTATGAGGGTCATTTTGAGAAAATGAGCCATCAGTTAAAAGCCGACTTGGCGCAGGAACGCAAAGACCATGCTGTCACGAAAGCCGATTTGGCTCAGGAACGTAAAGACCATGCGATTACCCAAAAGGCTCTTGATCAGGAACGCAAAGACCATGCGGTTACCCAAAAGGCTCTTGGCCAGAAGAATAAGGATAATGCTGACATGCTTCATGCAAACAGTAAGCTGAGCTTCAGATGTAAAGACTTGGGCGATAGGTTTAGTGCATCAGAAGAGAGGAACACTGTTTTGGAAGATAGGCTATCACGCATGAGAACTATTATGGATGAAGATCTAGCTGATTGTGCTCCTGAATCGGGAGAGATGGTTTCTGCAGCTAGTGACTCTCTACGGCATACTTGCTTTAAGTTTGAAAATGATTTGATTAAAGAAAAGTTGAGAGCTATCATCAAGGAATGCTATCATGGTTCACATACAAACCTTGCCTTGATTGAAATAGCTCTTTTTGACCATTCCATCCTGAAAAAACGCAATAAACATACTGCTTTCGTCAAGACCCTGATGGATTGGGGGCTGATTGATAATTTATCTGGTAAGGATTTGGAGAATCTAACTGGTGGCATTTCCTATAAGAGTAAGCGAATGCCCATGAAAGGTTATTTGGATTGGGGAAGGGAACTTGCTAACGACAGGATAATCTGTGAGAAAGTTGGCTTGATTTTAGGTGCCTCCTTCCCGTATAAAAGGTGAAAAACAAGATCATTCACCGATTAACTCGATTATGAAAACTCGATAAACTCGATATAAAAACTCTATCTTGCTCGATTGACTTGATTCACTCGATATAGCTTGAAAATAAGGCGTTTTCTGTAATAAGAAAACGCCTTATTTGTTATAACTTCGCGCACCAAAAATTAATTTAAAGGGTTGTTTAAGGAACAACCAGTCGGGGCGAAGTGGGCGAAGGGAGTCTTGCAAGTGAAATAGGTACCGATTCTGGAACTACTTCTCTCGCGAAGCTCAGACAAATGAAGATATTTATTGAAAAAGGTGACAGCGAAGAGAAAATCATGATGGCAAAGGCGTTGCTGGCCAATGGTGTGGTAAGTGCCATTGAAACTGTGCAAGCCGATGTGCGTCATTACCTGAAGAGCGACGAGGAAGTGGCTCTGGCTGTCGTTGAAGTGGCACGTTGCTTTGGTGTTTGCACGCAGTGGACTGCCGTGTATCGTGTTCTTGTGGATTTCTGCAACTGGGAGAGCGACATCGCGAAGTTTACGCAGCGCATGAACATCTTATTAAAAGAGGTGCGCCTCAGTTATGGGTGCACATATCAAGCCATCCAGAAGCCCTTGTCGGCAAACGTCATCCTGAGAAAACACTATTGGGACTGGAAGAAATACCGTGTGCCTGCTGGCGACCGCGTGTTTGCCCGCCAACTGTTCATCGCCCAGAAATTGCTGAAATTACTTTCTATCGGTGCTTAAATATACAATCGTGTTTTGGAATATACTATCTGAAAGTCATTATGAAAAGCCCCCGTTTTTTCATCCTACTTTTGCATCGTCAATCAAGCCCAACCAGGTGAGATTGGCGATGCGTTCTTTGACATGTTGCTACAGAGATTTGTACACGGAGTTAATACACTCCAGGTTGAGTAGGGGAGTTACACACTCCCCAAAAGTCCCCCCTCTTAAGTTAGATGGGGTGCCCGTAGGGCGGGGGAGTATGTTCTTTCGGAATCAACATACTCCCTCCCCCTCCTGACGGAGGGTACTCCCCCTACCTAAGGGGGAGAGTCTTGGGTGGGCTCCTTTGACGTTATTACTCCCCCTTGCTAAGGGGGAGAGTCTATTAAAATAAACAAATTTATTAACATGAAAGAAATTGAGGTTGAAATTACTAAGAATGCATTTGATGTGGTGGTTGTGAAATGCTGCGCCAGCTGTGCCTATCGGGAAATTGATGTTTTATCAGGTCATCGCAAGTGCTACAGGCACGATAAGAACGTTGACAGATATAACGTTTGCGAGAACTGGAAGATGAACCGGGGAGCAAGAGTGGCTGGTGTGGGTGGAGGCAAGGTGAAACAGAAAAGGTATCTGGACTTCGCGATGAACATCAGGCTGCGCGAGCAAGAAGCACTTGCTGCGGGAACGATGGACAAGAGTGACCAGATGCAGGTCGCTCTGATGAGAAGGAAGTATGAGCTGTTTTATATGGCTCCAATCTATTATTAACAATTTGATTTTTAATTTTTAAAGGTCGCATGTAAGGAGTGCGGCGTTAAACAAAAACAGTATGAAGAAAAAAGAAAAGAAGAAAGTTGTTTCAGGTCGCGAGGTGGTGAATTTGGAGCAGTTGGTGAAGAAAAACTTC
>CACZRQ010000269.1 GCA_902783615.1 uncultured Bacteroidales bacterium
TGGAGATGCCGGCATCGATGAGCCAGTTTTTGGTGCAGCCGTGGAGCATCATCACCTACATGTTCCTGCATGCCGGCGTGATGCACTTGCTGTTCAATATGCTGTGGCTCTACTGGTTTGGTCAGCTGTTTCTGTTTTTCTTCTCCACCAAGCATTTGCGTGGACTCTATCTATTTGGCGGCATCTGTGGGGCGCTGCTTTACCTGTTGGCCTACAATGTGTTTCCTTATCTCACTCCTTACGCCGACTACACTTTCATGTTGGGTGCCTCTGCCTCTGTGCTGGCCATCGTGGCGGCTGTGGCTTATCGCGAGCCTGATTATCGGGTGAATCTGTTCCTGTTGGGCAGTTTGCCGTTGAAATATTTTGCCTTGGTGGTGATTGGCCTCGATTTGCTCTTCATCACTTCCGACAATGCCGGAGGGCATATTGCCCATTTGGGGGGTGCCTTGGGAGGCTTGCTCTTTGCTTATCTGCTGAACAAGGGTACTGACCTGACTCGCTATATCAACCAGGTGATTGATTTCTGCCAGCATCCAGCTGCATTCAAGCCCAAGATGCGGAAGCCTAAGATGAAGGTGAATTATGGTGGAAGGGCAAGGCAGCATTCTGATGCCGAGCCGAAGCAAGCTGATGCTAAGGCGAAGCAGCAAGAGAAAGCTGAGGAACCAAAGCCTGCAGATGCCTCCAAGCAAGATCGCATCAATGAGATTCGAGAGAAAATCAAGCAATCGGGCTATCAGGGCTTGACGGAGGAGGAAAAGAAAGAGTTGTTTAAAGCCAGCATTCGGTGAATGGCATGCTGTACATGACGCTGAAAGCGTCACCGTATAATAGCCGTGGGTGCCGGCAACGCCGGTACCTACGGATATCGGGAAATAAAAAATATCGACCCTGAAGGGGTCGCCCAGCATGATGTTGGGGCACTCCTCCAGAGTGCAATTATATATGTATCAACATAAACCGCAGGTTCTTCGAACCCGCGGCTATTATGAGGGTGATGCTTTCAGCATCCATACATCAAAAACTGAAACGAACCCGCGGCTATGATTAGGATGACGCTTTCTGTCGCAAATTGTTTTTGAACACCCTACGGGGCTATGATATACGGAAAAGATGAAGAACTTGTGGAAAATATTGGGATTTCTGTTGTGGACGGTTAGCATACTGGCGGCCCTGCTGATGATTTTTGCAGCCTTCAGCCAGGTGTTGAACCCCGTCAGGTTTCCTATGCTCTCGTTGGCAGGCTTCCTCTTTCCGCCTTTGGCATTGCTGAACATCCTGCTGGTGCTGTTCTTCTTGGTGTTGCGCCGCTTCCGCTTCATTTGGCTTCCCTTGCTCAGCTTGCTGCTGTGCATAGGCCAACTTCGCACTTGCTTGCCTTTAAACGCCCCAGTAGAAACCAAACCCGAGGGAAGCTTGAAGATACTTTCCTTCAACACCATGAACCTGGGCAGCTTGGAAAAAAACGATGGGGTGAATAGGGTGCTGGAATACCTCAAGGCCAGCGATGCCGACATTATCTGCCTGCAGGAATACGGCGTGGGCGGCAACAAGAAACTTGTGACGCAGGCCGATGTGAATAAAGCCCTGGCTGACTACCCCTACAAGGCTACCAAATTGCCGAAAGGTCAGAAAGACATGGCGAGCATTGCCATCTATTCCAAATTGCCTGTGCTGAAAACCGAACGCATCGGCATGCAGAGCAACAGCAATGGGGCGATGGCCTACCAGATCAAATGGGGAATGGACACGCTGCTCTTGGTGAACTGCCATTTGGAATCCTACAAGCTCACCAGCGAGGACAAGGAACTCTACGAGCAGATGATCGAGAAGCACGAAAAGGAGCAGATGAAAGCAGGGGCGAAGGTGCTGGTGAAGAAACTGGCTGAGGCGGCAGCCATCAGGGCACCCCAAGCCGACTCCATTGCCAGCTACCTGAATAGCCATCCCTATATATATAAAGTGGTATGCGGCGATTTGAACGACATTCCCTTCTCCTATACCCATCAAGTGCTGACCCGCGACCTACACGATGCCTTTACCGAATCGGGCAGGGGATTTGGCATTTCCTACCATGCGAACAAGCTTCTCTTCCGAATCGACCATTTATTGGTGAGCGAAGCGTTAAAAACCAAAAATTGCACCATAGATGACTCAATTCAGGCCTCAGACCACTATCCAATATGGGCGTATGTAGAAAAAAATTAAATATTTGGCTTAGTTTTGTGGTTAAATGGAAAAAAACAACTATCTTTGCGGCTTTGTAGCGTAGAAAACAAAAAAAAGTATATAAAATTAACTCAAAACTAAGATGCAGAACAAAGGATTTGTTAAGATTATTTCTGTCTTGCTGATTTTGGTTTGTCTGTTCTACCTGTCATTCTCAGCCGTTGTTCGTTACTACGACAACAAGGCTAAGGAGATTGCTAATGGTGACGAGCGCGTAGAGCAGGAGTACCTCGACTCTCTGGCAAATGAGAAGGTTTACTTCGGTAACTGGACATTGAAAGACTGTCGCGAGATGGGAATCAGCTTGGGTTTGGACTTGAAGGGTGGTATGAACGTCATCCTCGAAGTGTCAGTACCCGATGTTATCAAGGTCTTGTCTGACAACAAGCAGGACGCAGCGTTTAACGAGGCGTTGAGCAATGCTGCTAAAGAGGCAGTGAACAGTCAGGACGACGTTATCACATTATTTATTAGAGAGTACCACCGTCTGGCACCGGGTCAGTCCCTTGCACAGATTTTCGCTACTCAGCAATTAAAGGACAAGGTTACACAGAAATCTACCGATCAGGAGGTAGAGCGTGTGTTGCGCGATGAGGTGAAGGCTGCCGTTGACAACTCTTTCAACGTGCTGCGTACTCGTATCGACCGCTTCGGTGTGGTACAGCCTAACATCCAGACACTCACTGGTAGCCTGGGTCGCATCATGGTGGAACTGCCAGGTATCAAAGAGCCTGCCCGCGTAAGAAAGTTGCTGCAGGGTTCTGCTAACCTGGAGTTCTGGGAGACTTACGAGGCTTCTGATGTGGCTCCTTATCTGCAGAATGCCGACATTAAATTGCACAACCTGCTCACCACTGCTGAAGCTACTGACGACACAGCTCCTGTAGCAGCTGCTCCTGTAAGTGCTTCCGATAGCTTGGCTGCTGCCATCCGTGGCGACAACGCTGCTACTATCGAACAGCTGAAGCGCGAGCACCCATTGTTGTCTATCCTCCAGGTATTCAATGGCCAGGGTAGCATCGTGGCTTATGCAAACGCAAGAGATACCGCCGAGGTGAACCGCTATCTGGCTATGCCTGAGGTTCAGTCTGAGCTGCCTAAGGATTTGCGTCTGAAATGGGGTGTGGCTCCAACCGAGATGGATCCTAAGCAGCAGACATTCGAGCTGTATGCCATCAAGTCAACCCAGCGCAACGGCAAGGCTCCTCTGGAGGGCGACGTTGTGGTGGATGCCAGCGACAAGTTCGACCAGTACGGCAAGCCAGCTGTGAACATGAGCATGAACTCTGACGGCTCTCGCCGTTGGGCACAGCTCACCAAGCAGAACATTGGCCGTAGCATCGCCATCGTATTGGATGACTATGTATATTCTGCTCCTCGTGTAAACAGTGAGATTACAGGTGGTAACTCAGAGATCACTGGTAACTTCACTCCAGAGCAGTCGAAGGACTTGGCAAACGTGCTGAAGTCTGGTAAGATGCCTGCTCCTGCACACATCGTTCAGGAAGACATCGTAGGTCCTTCTCTGGGTCAGGCTTCCATCAATGCAGGTATCACCTCATTCATCGTGGCTCTGATTCTGCTGATGATCTACATGTGCAGCATGTATGGCATCGTTCCTGGTATGATTGCCAACTGCGCGCTGATCATGAACCTGTTCTTCACCCTGGGTATTTTGTCATCATTCCAGGCTGCTCTGACTATGTCTGGTATCGCCGGTATGGTGCTGACACTGGGTATGGCAGTGGATGCCAACGTGCTGATCTATGAGCGTACGAAAGAGGAGTTGCGTGCTGGTAAGACCACCAAGGATGCCCTCGCAGCTGGTTATAAGAATGCGTTCAGTGCCATCTTCGACTCTAACGTAACTTCATTGCTCACAGGTGTTATCCTGTTTAACTTCGGTACAGGTCCTATCCGTGGTTTCGCAACCACCCTGATCATCGGTATCTGTATCTCCTTCTTCACCGCTGTGTTCATGACCCGTCTGGTTTATGAGTACTTCATGGGTAAGGACAAGCTGTTGAACCTCACATTCACAACCAATATATCAAAGAACCTGATGACCAACGTTCACTTCGACTTCATGGGTCCTCGCAAGCGTTGGCTCACCATCGGTGGTGTAATCTTCCTCATCTGCATTGGCTTCATGGCCATCCGCGGCTTGAGCCGAAGCATCGACTTCACTGGTGGTCGTAACTTCAACGTGCAGTTTGAGAATGCCGTTGAGCCTGAAGAGGTTCGCTCACTCGTTGCCAACAGCTTTGAGGACGCTAACGTTAGCGTCATCGCTGTGGGTACCGATGGTCGTACCGTACGTATCAGTACCAACTACCACATCAATGAGGATGGTCAGAATGTGGATACTGAGATTGAGAGCCGTCTGTATGAGGCAGTGAAGCCTTTGCTGACGCAGAACATCTCGCTCGACACCTTCATCGACCGCGATAACTACACAGGTGGTAGTATCATCAGTTCTCAGAAGGTGGGTCCAAGTATCGCTGATGACATTACCTACTCGGCTATCTGGTCAGTCATCCTGGCGCTGATTGCCATCGGTATCTATATCCTCATCCGTTTCTACAATGTGGCATATTCAATTGGTGCAACTGGTGCGTTGATTCTCGATACCTCTATCATCCTGGGTGCTTACGCAATGCTGTGGGGTATCGTTCCATTCTCGCTCGAGATTGACCAGACCTTCATCGGTGCTGTGCTGACCGCTATCGGTTACTCTATCAACGATAAGGTGGTTATCTTCGACCGTGTGCGTGAATATACCAAGTTGTACCGCAAGCGTGGCATGTTGCAGGTATTCAACGATTCGTTGAGCTCAACATTGGCACGTACCATCAACACCTCTATCAGTACATTGATCGTGTTGCTGTGTATCTTCATCCTTGGTGGTGAGTCAATCCGCAGCTTCGCCTTCGCCATGATTCTGGGTGTTATCTTCGGTACAATGTCATCTCTCTTCATCGCATCTCCTATCGCTTATCAGATTATCAAGATGACAAGCAAGAAGGAAGAGGAGAAGGAGGAGAAATAATTGATTGACGATTGACCATTGACCATTGACGATTATCCATGCGGATTAATAATCTGTCCTGATACGTTAGGCAGGTGTTAGTTTGGACTGGAGAGTAATCGTCAATTGTCAATGGTCAATCGTCAATCGTCAAAGGTCAATCCTACATGTGGTATCCTGGTCAGCTGGCTGCTTATCGTCAACAGTGGTTGTTGGAACGTAGTCAGGAGCGTTGTGTGAATGTGGGTTATGTGGGTAAGTTCAATCCTATGCAGGAGGTAACTTGGTTCAAGGTGAATCTCACGGCAAAGGAAGCAACGACACTGGAATTTGCTACTGCTGGAGCACAGCGTGTTGAAATAACAGATAATGGCAAAGCGTTTACTGGACAGTTGGCCAAGGGTAAGCATGAGGTAATCGTTAAGGTCTCAACCTCAAGGCAGCTTCCAGCTTTGATGATAAAGGACAATGATAAATTATCAATCACCAATTGCCAATCGTCAATCAATCAAAAAGACTGGTTGCCCGTTGAGTCTGATGCTCGCTTCAACAACCCCGATGTCTCTCCTAATACTCGCATCAACGACGAAGTAATTATTCAACCAAAGAACGTAATTGCTTTGAAGAATTTTCAATCGTCAATGGTCAATGGTCACTTTTTGGAGCAGCGAGGGCAGAGCCAAGCTTGCTTGGGCTATGCCGAGTCGCGACAAAATAGGACGCAGTCAATCGTCAATGGTCAATCGTCAATTGTCAATTGTCAATTGAAAAAGAACGGCTCAGTCATCTACGACTTCTGGTATGACGAAGTAGGTACTGTTGAGCTGGAGGCCTCTGGCACAGGTGCGTTGCACTTTACAGTGGGCGAGTCGATAGAAGAGGTGATGAATGAGAAAACGATACTTTTTGAGCAGCAACCCATTGAGGACGTGCCACTGAGTGGTTCTCCAAAGACCATTACCTTGCCTGAACGGGCTTTGCGATATGTGAAAGTAACAGCATCAGAAGCTTGTACCATTCATGATGTGAAGTTCCGTGCTATGATGTGGCCTGTCGATGAGATGCTGATGACGTTTGAGAGTAGTGACGCTTCACTGAACGACTTGTTTAATGCAGGTGTAGCCACCCTGCATACCTCGATGCACGATTTCAACCTGGATGGCATCAAGCGTGACTTCCTGCCATGGTCGATGGACGCTGTGGCAAGTATGCTGGGCATGAATCTGGTAATGGGTGACAGGCAGGTGGCTCGCAATAATATCAGCATTTGTCTGATGCCTCCTCATCCACAGACAAGTCATTGGGGCATTGTGGATTATCCGTTGCATGCTTTGATAGGTCTGAAGCAGGATTATCTGCGATATGGCGACTTATCTTCCTTCGAGATGTTTAAAGACCGCATCTTTGAGCAGATGGATTTCTACATCAACCAACAAGATGAAAACGGTTTCATCCATGCTTCTAAGCCATCTTCGGGGTTCATTCCTGGATGGAGTCGTGATAACGGGCCCGATGACTATGGTGTGGCATGTTATCCGCAGATCATGCTCTATATGAACTTCCGCATTGCCGCCTATTTCTGTCAGCTAACGAAGGAGAATGCTAAGGCGAAGGATTATAGCAGGCGTGCCGACCAACTGGAGAAAAACATCTATGAGCATTTCTGGGACAACACCGAGAAGGCTTTCGTGAATGGCTATCGGGAAGATGGCTCGTTGGATAAGCGTATCTCACATCATGCTCAGTATTGGGCTATTTTGGCAGGTATTTATCCTGAACGCTTGTATGATTATATGTATGAGTCGGTGATTACCGCAATACCTTATTATAAAGATAATATCTCCTACGAAAAGGGCTATGAGGCTTTGGCGTATATCAAGGCTGGCAGAACAGAGGAATTACTGCAGTTGCTGGATGAAGTTTGGGGTGACTGGCTTCGTCAGGGTTATACCCGTTTTCCTGAAAATTTCAGGGTGAACAGCGATTTGGCAAAGCAGTTGGAGTTTTATGGCAGACCATTTGGACTGAGTCTGTGTCATGGTGCCAATGGTGCTCCTCCTGTGGTGCTGGCGGCATACGGCATCTTTGGATTCAGTCAAAGTGATAAGCCCATTAATGCATATACCCTCACCCCTAATCTTTTGCACTTGGATTGGGCAAAGGGACGAATCCCAGTGAAAGAAGGTTTTATCCATATTAATTTGCAGAAGAATGGTCATTGCGAGGTGGAGATTCCTGCCGGATGCCAGGTTACGGTGAATTGGAAAGGCAGAACACAGGTGCTGAAGAAAGCGGGGAAGTATGTAGTGTGACAAAGTGTCACGACAGGCTGACAAATATTGCAGATAAAATGTAGCGAAAATAATGTTTGGTGGTTTGGCATGAAATTAGTACTTTTGCATCCGGATTTTGAAAACTAATAAATAACAAATAAAAACAATAGAAATTATGACAGTAAAACCAATGGCAGACAGAGTTCTGGTATTACCAGAAGCTGCTGAAGAAAGAACTTCTACTGGTCTGTATATTCCAGACACAGCGAAGGAAAAGCCTGTTAAGGGCGAGGTTGTTGCAGTGGGCAACGGTACAAAGGACGAAGAAATGGTACTGAAGGTAGGCGATAAGGTGCTCTACGGTAAGTACGCCGGCACTGAGCTGGAAGCAGATGGCACAAAGTATCTGATTATGCGTCAGAGTGATGTGCTTGCAGTTGTTGAATAATTAAATAAGGAGATAAAGAAATGGCAAAAGAAATTAAATTCAATATCGAAGCCCGCGATCAGTTGAAGAAGGGTATCGACACACTGGCAAATGCCGTGAAGGTTACACTGGGTCCTAAAGGCCGCAATGTTGTGATTGAGAAGAAGTTTGGTGCACCTCAGATTACCAAGGACGGTGTGACCGTAGCTAAGGAAATCGAGTTGGCTGACAATATGCAGAACACTGGCGCTCAGCTGGTGAAGGAAGTGGCAAGCAAGACTGGCGATGCTGCTGGTGATGGTACTACTACTGCTACTGTATTGGCACAGGCTATCGTGGCTGAAGGTCTGAAGAACGTAACCGCTGGTGCAAGTCCTATTGACATCAAGCGCGGTATTGACAAGGCTGTGGCTAAGGTTGTTGAGGCTATCCA
>CACZRQ010000270.1 GCA_902783615.1 uncultured Bacteroidales bacterium
CGTGATTGAAGGAAGTCTGCCCATTGGTGGCCTGTCGTCGAGTGCAGCCGTGATCATCAGTTTCCTGTCAGCTCTTTGCAAGGTGAACGACATCCAACTGAGTCAGCAGGAGATCATCGACGTGGCATACGATGCAGAGCTGAATTACGTGGGGGTGAGTGTGGGTAAGTTGGACCAGAGTTGCGAGGTGCTGAGCAGGAAGAATCACTTGCTGTATTTAGATACGCAGAACGGTAACTATGAGTTGATCCCTCAGCATCCTGATATGAAGCCGTATGAGATTGCCATCTTCTTCAGTGGCTTGGAGCATAGTCTGGCAGGCTCGAAGTTCAACATGCGCGTGGATGAACTGCGCTCGGGAGTCTATGCGCTACAGGCGTTTGCGGGCATGGAGTATGGCAAGTTCAACGAGGCTTTTGCACGGAATGTGCCCTTTGAGGTCTATGAGAAATATAAGAGTCGTCTGCCTGAGCCTTGGGCCAAGCGATGCGAACACTGGTACACTGAGTTTGCGCGTGTAGAGAAAGGGGCTGAGGCTTGGAGGCGAGGAGATATCGAGACGTATGGCCGACTGTCGTTCGAGTCGGGTTGGAGCAGCATCCACAACTGGGAATCAGGTGCTCCTGAACAGATCCGACTCTATGAGATCATGACACAGACGGATGGTATCTATGGCGGACGTTTCAGTGGTGCCGGCTTCAAGGGTTGCTGCATGGCACTGATTGATCCTTCCTTTGAGGAATCGATTTCAAGACAGGTGACTGAGAAGTATTTAGCTTCGTTCCCTTACCTGAGAGATAAATATGCCGTGTTTTTCTGTTCCAGTGCTGATGGCACTCAAGTACTTTAAGTGTTATGAAGTGTTTGTTTTTAGCGGCGGGGTATGCCACTCGCCTTTATCCATTGACAGAGAATTTTCCGAAGCCGCTGTTGGAGGTGGCAGGTAAGCCTATCCTGGACTGGCTGATTGATGATCTGGTGCAGACGGGGCTGGTGGATGAGTTTATTGTGATCAGCAATCATAAGTTTGCTGACATCTTCCGTGATTGGGGGCAGAAAAAAGGAGTGTCAATCTTAGATGATGGCACCATGAGTAATGAAACCCGCTTGGGGGCTGTGAAGGACATTCAGTTTGCCATCGATCAGCTGCAGTTGGATGATGATCTGTTGGTGATGGCTGGTGACAATCTATTGGATTTCAGTCTGAAAGGTTTTATCGAGTATGGCCGTGAGAAGAAGGCTACCTGTGTGATGCGGTATTATGAGGCTGATGAGGCGAAACTGCATAAGTCGGGCGTGGCCGAGGTAGATGAAGATGGACGCTTGATGGGTATGGAGGAGAAGCCTGCCCAACCGAAGAGTCACTGGTGCCTGCCTGCTTTCTATTACTATACCCGTGAGGACAGTCATCGGATTCAGCAGGCGATTGATGCGGGTTGCGGTACGGATGCTCCGGGCAGCTTTATCGCTTGGCTGTGCAAACAGGCTGCGGTCTATGCCTGGGAAATGCCGGGGAGAAGGTATGATATAGGCAACTTGGAAAGTTACGAGGAAGTGAAGAAACGATTTTCGGAAAGACTTCGTGTAGATTATCAGGAGAATAATGATTGAATAATAAATGGGATTGTTACTATGTTAGTGAGATCATTTGTTTTAAGACGAGAAAGTATTGGCGTGATTGTACAGGAGTGTGTGTCTGGTACAATCGCAGTGGTACGACCGGAAAAGGCATTGGTGAATCTGTTCCGTTCTTTCATTCACAAGAGAATTGTGGAGAAAGAAGCAGCAGAAATTGAAATCAATGAGGTTCAGTCTTATCTGAATACCTTAACCGATAACCTAACTTACCAGCAAAAGAAAGCAGAGTTTTTAGAGTATATTCAGGACTATGTGAATAAGGCGATTGTCTATTCTATTCCATTAGCTGCAGTAGAGGATTTCCTGCTTGCCCAATGTGCGGTTCTCTGTTCTCAGGCTGTGGCACAGTCTGCTCATGTGGAGGTGATTGACGGCCGTGACCTGGTGGTTTGCCACCAGAAAGAGCATACGCCTGTGTTTGACTGGACGGCTACCTGCCAGGAGATTGAGCGTAAATGCAAGAGCAAGTCGCATCTTGTGATTGCTGGCGGCTATGCCCGTACACCTCATGGCGAAGTGGTTGGGATAGGAAAAGGCGGGGCCAATATGATGGCTGCATTGGTGGCATCTGCTTTACATGCTGAAACTTTGGAGTTTTACGTGGAAGGTGAGGGAATTAACGGCATTACGTCGATGACATACGATGAGGCAGCTCATTACTGTGCTTCGAAGAAGGCTCCGTTCCCTTCTGCTGCTTTGTGGCCAGCCAAACAAGCGGGGATTCCCATTATGGTGAAGAGCATCCTGCATCCTGAATTTGCCGGAACTAAGATTTCCTTTGCTTCCGAGGAGTCGGATAAGGAGGTATCGGGTATTGTGGTTGACCAGGACTTGGATTTGGTGACGGTCTATGGAACGGGATTGCTGGGTCGTGTGGGGGCTTCTTCTGCGATTTTCACGGCATTGGCCAAGGCAGGGGTGAACGTTCGTTTCATAGCCCAGACTTCCTCTGAGTATTCCATTACTTTTGCTGTGAATGTGAAAGATAGGGAAACGGTGACCGATGTTGTCAATAATTTGGTGGTTGACAATCCGTTGATGCCATTGGATGATGTGATGGTGGTGAACCGTGAGGTGGCCATCGTCACTGTATATGGTAGCAGGATGAAGAGCAGACCTGGCATTTCTGGCAAAGTGTTCTCATCGCTTGGTGAGGCTGGCGTGAGCGTCATCGCTTCTGCACAAGGCGGTGAGGAGCTGAGTATTTCTGTGGTAGTGGAGAATGCTGATATCGATAAGGTTCAGCAGGCGCTTGCTGTCCTGATGAACCCTGAACGTTGATAAAAACGCATTGCGTTTTCTCAAGTTGCGCAGCAACTACTCAATCATGCCTGGAATAGA
>CACZRQ010000271.1 GCA_902783615.1 uncultured Bacteroidales bacterium
TCCGAAGTGCCACAAGGTGCTCCAGCACATCGGTATGGATTATGATCGACCAGCCATTATCCACACCTGCAACACGTGTGGCAACTCCTTCATCGAACCTCAGACCAAAACGCTCTGTACGAGTTGTCATGGTGCCTTTGATTCTGATGAATTGGTGCCACAGGATTTCAATATCTACGAAATCACCTCCGAGGGCAAGCAATCTATTATCTCGCCCAACATCGGATTCACTATTTATACTGAGTTCTACGACAACTACATTGAGTTCAACCGTTTCCTCAGTCGTATTCGTCTGCTGGCAGAACAGAAGTTCTCAGGCAACATCCATGGCGATCTGCTTGTCGGCAAGATTTGGGTGCTCGATGCTGAAGGTATCACCATGTCTATTCGACCTGAAATTATCGAGTTGGTTTGCCAGTACTTCCCCAACAACAAAGTGTCAGTGGCCAACAACATCAGTTACGTGGGCTCCGTTGTGCGTAACTATAGGAATATTGGTGATACCGAGGAAGACATCATCAACTTCCAAGTTCTGCTTTCAGAGACTATCCGTGCGGCAGGCCACACTCTCAAGCCAGGTGAGCGCATTTGCTACTCCTACATGAAGTTGCAGGGCAACCAATCCACGATTGATGATTTTGTCAAGGAGATGGAATTCATCTCACCCACACCAGACGACAGTTATTGTCCTGACCAAGACAACCCCACACCTCAGCCATCCACCTCGTCTTCACTGCAAGATGAGCCAGATATAGAATAATAAGTACAACAAATTAAACTAGCCAATATGAACGATTTTATTGAGCCCGGAATCAACGTCGAGAGTTTGTCCGTCCTTGTGGTCGACGACGTCCCATTGAACATCCTTCTCATTAAGAAGATGCTTTCGCAGTACACGTTTGAAATCCGTACAGCGAATGGTGGTCAAGCAGCGCTTGACGCTATCGCACAGAAGAAGCCTAACCTTGTGCTTCTCGATCTTATGATGCCTGGCATCGATGGTTTTGAAGTCATTCGTCGCCTCCGTGCAGCCGATGATACGAAAGACCTGCCTATCATCATCCTTTCTGCCCTCAATTCAGAGCAGGATATCTCCAAAGGCTTCCAGTTGGGTGCCAACGACTTTATCAACAAGCCTATCATCATGGAGAAACTGCTCAGCAGCGTGACCACGCAACTCAACCTGCAGGCTGCAAAGCAGAAGATGTAATAGCACGAAACCATCTGTTCGTGTGACATAAAAATGAAAGATACAGTTCCCTCACAACGAGGGTTCTGTATCTTTCATGGCTTTATTTGAGAAGCCTCTTGCTCCCTACTCCCTGTTCTCTACTCCTTGTTCTCTACTCCTTGTTCTCTACTCCTTGTTCTCTATTCCCTGTTCTCTATTTCCTGCTCCTTCTTGCCCTTGCTCCTTCTATCTTATCTTCTTACTCATCAAAACATCTCGACCAACTCTGCAGGTGTAACCAACTGCTGCTCTCCAGTTGTCATATTCTTCACATTAACCTTTCTTTCAGCCAGTTCACTTTCGCCAATGATGGCCACAAAAGGAATGCCCTTCGCATTGGCATACGTCATCTGCTTCTTCATCTTCACGTTGTCAGGGTAGATTTCCACACTGATGCCTGCAGCCCTCAATTGTGCAGCTACATTCATGCAGAATCGCATTTCGGCATCACCAAAGTTCACAAACAGCACTTTGGTGGTTTCTACAGCCTCCTTGGGATACAAATCCAGTTGGTTGAGCACATCGAAGATTCGGTCAGCACCAAATGAGAAGCCTACGCCGCTCAGACCAGGCATGCCGAAGATGCCCGTCAGGTTGTCGTAGCGTCCTCCTCCTGTGATGGAGCCAATCTCCACATCAAGTGCTTTCACCTCGAAGATAGCCCCCGTGTAGTAATTCAAACCACGCGCCAAGGTTAAGTCGAGTTCCACCTCATTCTTTAATGCAGACATTTCTGAGAGCGTGTCCAAAATCCATTCTACTTCTTCCACACCTTTCAGACCTATCTCCGAATCCTTCAGCACTTCCTTCATCGTAGCCAGTTTCTCCTTGTTCGAACCCTTCAACTGGATGATAGGCTGCAAACGTTCGATAGCCTCAGCAGGGATGCCAGCCGTTGCCAATTCAGCATTTACGCCTTCTAAACCAATTTTGTCGAGTTTGTCTATGGCCACAGTGATGTCCACAATCTTCTCAGCCTGACCGATTATCTCGGCAATGCCAGTTAGTATCTTGCGGTTGTTGATTTTGATGCACACACGCACACCAAATTTGGAGAACACCGCATCAATCATCTGCACAATCTCCACCTCATACAGCAACGAGTCAGAGCCTACCACATCCGCATCGCACTGGTAGAATTCTCTGTAACGCCCCTTTTGAGGACGGTCGGCACGCCATACAGGCTGAATCTGATACCGTTTGAAGGGCAAAGCCAACTCCTCCCGATGCTGCACCACATAGCGTGCAAATGGTACTGTCAGGTCATAGCGCAATCCCTTCTCACAAAACTTTGCCGCCAATTTCAGTGTGCTCGTCGTAGCCACCTCCTCAGCAGTCATGCCATGCAGAAAATCGCCAGAGTTGAGAATCTTGAAGAGCAGTTTGTCGCCCTCCTCACCATACTTGCCCATCAGCGTGGAAAGGTTCTCCATCGCAGGCGTTTCAATCTGCTGGAAACCATACAGGGCAAAAACTTCCTTGATGGTGTTGAAAATATAATTGCGCTTCGCCATTTCTACTGGCGAAAAGTCGCGTGTACCCTTCGGTATGCTCGTTTTTTGTGCCATAAATTCTTCTTATAATTCAATTTGAGTGCAAAGGTACGGATAAGTGAGTGAAAAATCAAATGAATTGGGATTTTTCACTCACTTATCTCTACTTTGACGACGTCGAACGTGGGCAGCACCTTGGAAACACAAAGAA
>CACZRQ010000272.1 GCA_902783615.1 uncultured Bacteroidales bacterium
GAGCTGATGGCACAGGAAGGATTGTATAAAGAATTAATGAAGAGCGTATAGGCTATGGCATTGTATATCGACCAAATCAAGAAAAGACGCCAGATGGAAGAGGCCGCATTGGCCGAGGCGTTAGAGAAGGGAGCCCGCAGAATGGGTTTCCAGCAGAAGAAGATTGTGGTGCCGCAAAACGACGAATCGGCTCTGCGGCAGTTGCTGGATGCGCTCAACATCAGGGATTACGAGTTGGAAGAAGACGGGTTGAAAACACCCGAAGAGCAACTGATGGACATCCTTCGCCCAAGAGGTATCATGATGCGCAAGATCAGGCTGAAGGGACAGTGGTGGAAAGAATGTGTGGGTCCTCTGTTGGGCAATACCCGCGATGGACGACTGATTGCCCTGCTTCCCACCAGCACCGGTTTAAGCTATGAGTATCGCGACAAGCAAGGTGCCCTGCACAAGATTAACCGTCGTGCTATGGAACAGGAGCTGCAAGAGCAAGCCTATTCATTCACCAAACCTTTCCCTGCCAAGCAGTTGAAGTTGAAAGACCTGGCAGAATATATGTGGGATGTGGTGCCTACGCAAACGGTGGTGTTCATGGCATTGGCTTCATTGTTGGTAGTACTGACAGGTATGTTTACCCCTATGGTAAACAAGATTATCTTCGACAGTGTCATTCCAACGGGTGACACCAGCGACCTGCCCCCTATCATCGGCTTGCTGGTGGGTGCTGTGGTATGTACATTGCTGCTTACCTACTCTCGCAACCTGTTCATCATGCGAGTGCAGAACATTGTGGAACTGCACACTCAGAATGCGGTGATGGCAAGAACATTCATGCTCTCTCCCCAGTTTTTCAGCAAAAACTCAAGTGGTGAGCTGACCAGGAAGCTGTTTAATGTAACCACCCTATGCGAGCTGATCAGTGAGCAAACGTTGGGTGCTTTGCTGAGTACCGCCATGTCTATTATATATATGGTGCAACTGTGGATCTATGGTGGAAAGTTACTGTTGCCAGCCATGGGCATTCTGATCCTACAAGTGATGTGCATGATTTCCTACTATTTCGTTCAAAAGAAAAAATTTACCAAGAATACAGATAAGGCCATCAAGCTGAGTGGTTTGGAATACAACATGATCAGCGGTATTCAGAAAATCAAGCTCACAGGCTCGGAGAACAGGGCTTTCGCCCGTTGGCTGGAATATTATACCGACCAGGCGAAACTGTTATACAATCCCAAACTGTTGTCTCGACTCCTCCCAGCCATCTTGGCTCTGCTTTCGATAGGCGGTACGGGTGTGCTGTTCTGGTTCACCATGAAGAATAACATCGAGCCCAGCAACTTCATTGCTTTCAGCTCTGCATACGGCATGATGGCGGCTGCCATCAACGAATTGGAAGGTGTGATTGTAAGCTTCTCACAGGTGAAGCCTTTGCTGAACAGTGTGCAACCCATCATGGAGGCCGTGCCTGAGATTGAGGCCAAGGCTCCGCAGGTGGATTTCCTCACAGGTTCAATCGATGTGAGTCATGTGTCATTCAGATACTTAGATGATGGACCGCTGGTGCTCGACGATCTGAGTCTGCACATCATGCCAGGCGAGTATGTGGGCATTGTGGGTAAGTCAGGCTGTGGGAAATCCACCCTGATGCGACTGCTTTTAGGCTTCGAGAAGCCTTTGTCGGGTGGTATTTACTACGATCAATACGACTTGGAGAAGACTGACAAGACGAGTTTGCGACGCAAGATTGGTTGCTGTCTGCAAAGCGGCAGTCTGTTTACGGGCGATATCTTCCACAACATCACCATCACAGCTCCATGGTCAACCCACGAGGATGCTTGGGAGGCCTTGCGCATGGCCAGCATGGAGGAGGATGTGCAACGCATGCCAATGGGTCTCCACACCGTGGTTTCTGAAGGTGGCGGAGGATTCTCTGGTGGACAGAAGCAACGCATCCTCATTGCCCGTGCACTGATTTCGAAGCCAGACATTATCTTCTTCGACGAGGCAACCAGTGCTTTGGACAACATCAGTCAGAAGCAGGTGAGCGACAACCTCGACCAATTGGCTTGTACCCGTGTGGTGATAGCCCATCGATTGAGTACCATCCGCAATTGCGACCGCATCATCGTGTTGGATAAGGGAAAGATTGTAGAAGAAGGCAATTTCGAGGAGTTGATGGAAAAGAAGGGGCTGTTTTATGAGATGAGCTTGAGACAGATTTGACGATGGACCATTGACAATTGACGATTGACAATTGACGATTAATGATTGACTATTATTGATTGATTATTAAAGATAGAATAATATGATAAGGAACTGTAATATAATGAATAAGACGTGTGTCTTTAGGTATGCGATAGGGTTCATATTCGCTGGCGTTGTGATGACAGCTTGCCAAGGCTCACAGCAACAAGCTGAGGTGCAGCAACCTGTGCTGCCAGAGCTGATGCCTCAGATGCCTGTCATCGAAGCCCAGCCACAAACCACTACCATGTTGGGCAAGGTGGTAGCCACCCGCTATGCTGACCTGTCTTTCCAAACCACTTTGCCCATTCTGCGAATGCTGGTGAAGAATGGTCAGCAGGTTCGCCAAGGACAGCTGATTGCCGAGTTGGACATGTTTAAGTTGAAGAACTCTATTGAGGTGGTTAAGAGACAGATTGAGCAATCGGAATTGCAGATGAAAGACGTGATCATTGCCCAAGGCTACGATCCAGAAAAACCTGCCAGTGTGCCTGCAGAAGTACTCAACACAGCTGAGGTGAAATCAGGTTATCAATTGGCAAAAGAGCAACTGAATGCAGCTGAGCATGAGTTGCAGACAGCTGTGCTGACAGCTCCTTTCGCTGGTATCGTGGCCAATGTGAAGGCACAGGCTCATGAACTTTCGCAACCAGGGCAACCTGTTTGCCGCATCATCTCCACCCAAGATATGGCAGTTGAATTTCGAGTAATGGAGGCCGACTTGCCAAACTACCCCTTGGGTACTGCCATTCAGGTTTGTCCTTTAGCTTATAAGGGACGGCAATATCAGGCCATTGTCAATGAGATTAATCCCATCGTCGATCAGCAAGGTGCCATTACTTTGCGAGCCAAACTGGCTGAAACCCACGATTTATATGACGGGATGAATGTTGAGGTGTTGTCGATTGACAAATGAATGACGATTGACGATTGACAATTGACGATTGACAATTTATAATGGAGAATTAAAACTAACGGGTTATGATGATTATAGAAAGGAAAATATATATTAGGGTTGTTTTGGCTTTGATCATATTGATGGTTAATGGTCAATCGTCAATCGTCAATGGTCAATCTGTCAGGCTTGACCTTGACCGTACGATCAAGCTGGCAACCGACAGTTCGTATGCTGCCAAGAAGTATCAGAGTGTGTATGATGCATCACTCTTCAACTACCTGTCATGGCAAGCCAGTAGGAAGGTGCAGATATCGCTGGAAGCCACCCCACTGGAATACGAACGCACCATGACCCGCCGTTATATGAGTCAGGAAGACGTGGACGTGTATCGTGAGCAACAGATGTTTTACTCACAAGCTGGCATTCAGGCTGTGCAACCTTTAGAGATTTTGGGAGGTTCGTTCTATGGTAGCACCCAATTGGGTTACATGCGTACCTTTGGCGATTACAGTGCCACACAATTCATGACAGTACCCATTTCCATTGGCTACAGGCAAGAGCTGCTGGGATTCAACGCATTGAAATGGAACAAGAAGATTGAACCGCTTAAGTTAGCTCTGGCAGAGAAGACTCTGGCATACAATACAGAGAACGCGTCGGTAGTGGCAGTGACCAAGTTCTTCGAGTTGGCTTTGGCACAAGACGTACTGCGCATGAGCGAGGAGTATCTGGCTTCTTGCGACACCATTTATTCCATTGCAGAACGCAGATATCGCATCGCCAGCATCTCGAAAGCAGAGCTCAGCATTCTGGAGTTGGATAAGACCAATGCGCGCAACACGTTGGCGAATGCACGCATAGCCCGCAAGAAGGCCATGCAGGAACTGGCCTCATACTTGGGTATGGATCTTGACACCAACATCGAACTGATAATCCCTTCTGCACTTGCCAACATCCAGATTTCTGCTGACGATGCCATTGGCTATGCCCGTGAGAACAATCCGGAATACCTGAACGCACAGCAACAGACGCTGGAAGCTCAGCGGGATGCAGAACGTGCCCGCATCGAGAAGAATCTGAGTCTGAGTATCGATGCCAGTATAGGTTTGAACCAAGTGGCTGATAATTTTGCCGATGCCTATCGCCGTCCTTATATGCAGGACATGGCCACGGTTAAGTTATCTATCCCATTGAAAGATTGGGGCAAGCGTAAGAATGCCTATCAGGCTGCCAAAAGCTTGGTGGAAGCCGCAGAACAATCGGCCTTGGAAACGGCTCGTGTAACAGAGTTGGACGTACTGAACAGTGTGAATGAATTCAACGAGCGGCAAGCCATCGTGGAGACATCGCGACAGGCACTCACCATTGCGGAAGACGCTTATACCACTACCATGCAACGTTTTATCAGAGCCCAAGCCAATGTGAACGACCTTTCTTTGGCACAGAATCATTGGCAGACGGCACGTCAGAACCAAATTAGCTCGCTGCAGAACTATTGGTTGGCTTATTATCACTTGAGATCCATCACCTTATACGACTTCCAGAAGCATGAGGTGATTCGTCACAATCCCCAGTCGGCTGGGCGATAGGAACTTAGATGTACATCAGTTTCATTCGGAAAGCGCGAGGAGTTTCACCTACAAACTTTGAGAATGCTGCGTAGAACGACTGACGATTGGCAAAGCCCACCATCAGACCAATCTCCTCGATGGTCTTGTCTTTGAGACGTTTGTCGGCCAACAGCTTCACTGCTTCCTTAATCCTATATTCATTAATCAGTGAAGAATAGCTTTTCTTGAAGCGGGAATTGACCACAGCAGACAGGTAACGAGTGTTGGTGTGCAATTCTGCAGCCATTACCTTGGCTGTAAAACTTGCATCACGATAAATCTTTTTTTCTTCCAACAAGCGTAAGATATCTTGGCTCAGATTCTTTGCCATAGATGTACTGATCATCCTCCTGTAGGGGACATCTATCAAGCTCTTCTCGTCTTTCATTGCATGAATACGAGTTTGTATCTTGCGGATTTCGCTATTCTTATTCGTCGCAGGCTTGCTCAACGACTGCTCTGACGCATTTTTTCTTCTAACCATACCTAAATATATTTCTAATTTGTTAAAGGACTTCGATTCCACTTGCAAATTAAAGACTTTATTTCCAACTGACAAACAATTTACCCATCTTTTTTTCATTTTTATAAAAAAATGTTAGTATCTTCGCATCCATGATTGCCACTTTAAAGAAATATTTCGGTTTCGACTCTTTCCGTCCGATGCAAAAGGAGGTTGTCACACACGTGATGCAAGGGAAAGATGCACTGGTGTTGATGCCCACTGGTGGAGGCAAATCCATCTGCTATCAATTGCCCGCATTGCTGGCGGAAGGCACCACCTTGGTGATATCACCCCTTATCTCACTGATGAAAGATCAGGTGGATGCCCTACGAGCCAACGGCATTGAAGCAGCTGCCATGAACAGCAGCAATACCGACACGTCAAATCTCCTGATACGCAGGGCTTGCATGGAGCACAGACTGAAACTGCTCTACATCTCACCTGAACGCTTGATGATGGATGCAGAGAAGTGGTTGCAACATATCGACATCTCACTGATAGCGGTGGATGAGGCACATTGCATCTCACAATGGGGACACGATTTCCGACCGGAATACACACAGTTGGGCATCCTTCATGAGCTGTTTCCCCAAGTGCCTATATTAGCTTTGACAGCCACAGCCGACAAGATCACGCGAAGCGACATCATCGAACAGTTGAAACTGAAGGATCCTAAAGTGTTTGTTGCTTCCTTCGACAGACCGAATTTAAGTCTAACTGTCAAGAGAGGCTATCAAACACGTGAAAAACATCGTGTCATCCTGAATTTCATCAGTCGTCATCCAGGTGAGAGTGGCATCATCTACTGCCTGAGTCGGAATAATACGGAACATGTGGCCGCCATGCTCAGGCTGCACGGCATCAGTAGTGCCATCTATCATGCAGGGTTGTCGAACGAACTGAGAGAAAAGGCACAGAACGACTTCATCAACGATCGTGTTCAGGTGGTTTGTGCCACCATCGCTTTCGGCATGGGCATCGACAAGAGCAATGTACGTTGGATTATCCATTACAACATGCCCAAGAGCATTGAAAACTATTACCAAGAGATTGGTCGTGCTGGACGTGATGGTTTGCCGAGCGATACCCTGCTGTTCTATTCAGCAGCCGACTATATCATGCTCAAGAAGTTTGCCGAGGAAAGCGGACAGCGTGAAAGCAATTTAGAGAAGCTGAGGCGCATGGAGCAATATGCCGAAGCTGATGTATGCCGCCGTCGCATCCTGCTGAACTATTTTGGTGAAAATATAGCCAGCGATTGCCACAACTGCGATGTGTGCCAGAATCCACCTCAACGATTCGATGGAACCATCATCGTGCAGAAAGCACTGAGTGCTGTGGCTCGCACAGACGAGCAGGTTGCCATGGGAACTGTGATTGATATCCTTCGTGGATCGTTCTCTCCTGAAGTTCGCGAGAAGAATTATGACAGACTTAAAACCTTCGGAGTGGGTAGAGACATACCTGGCCGCGATTGGTACGATTATATGCTGCAGATGCTGCAATTAGGCTATTTCGAGATTGCCTACAACGACAATAATCACTTGAAGCTCACCACCTCTGGCAAGGATGTGCTATATGGCCGATCCAAAGCCCAGTTAGTAACGATTGTCAGAGAAGAAGTGCTACCCAAGAAACGTGGCAGGAAGCAAAAAGTAACAACGCAAACGGCCTTTATTCCCAAGGCCAATGCCTCCGACTTGTTTGATGCCCTGCGAGCCTTGCGCAAGCGCTTGGCCGAGGAGGAGATGATGCCAGCCTACATCGTGATGTCCGACAAGGTGCTGCACAACCTGGTTCTTGCCCGCCCCACCACCCTCGAAGCTTTTGGCAACGTGAGTGGCATTGGCGAATACAAGAAACGCAAATACGGCCAGGCTTTCGTGGAACTGATTCAGCAGTTTGAATAAATAAAAGTGCGTTATGTTGCACTAAATTGAATATTTATTGTTATCTTTGCACCAAGAAATATAAATGGTCGTTTATATAAATCGTGATTTACATTTATGAAGTTCTATAACCGTGATACAGAAATTGCGATCCTGCATGAGAACGAACAACAAGCTGTTCGTAATAGTGCAACATTCACTGTGCTGATGGGACGCAGGCGAGTCGGCAAGACTTCCCTCGTCACAAAAGCCTTTGAAGGTCACCAGTATGCCTATCTCTTCGTATCGAAAGACAGTGAAGCTGTACTTTGTGGCAAGTTCCAACAGGCAATCGAAGAACAGTTGGGCATAAGAGTCTATGGTCGTTTGACCCATTTCCATGACTTCTTTGAAGTTGTGATGCGAGAATCGCAACAGCGACACTTCACTGTCATATTAGACGAGTTTCAGAATCTGCACAAAGTGAACCCAGCCATATTCAGCGAAATACAAGACATTTGGGATAGACTTCATCGCGATTCTCACATCAATCTCATCGCTATGGGCAGCATCCGTTCGTTGATGAAACGCATCTTTGATGACGAGAACGAGCCGCTTTATGGCCGCCCCACCTCCAAATTCACTCTCCTACCATTTACGATAGAAGTACTCAAACAGATATTTCGGGATCATAAGCCTGACTACAAGAACGAAGATTTGTTATGTCTTTACATGCTGACAGGCGGTGTTGCCAAATATGTAGAGTTGCTAATGGATGCAGGCTGTTATACCAAGGAAAAAATGCTCAATTACTTCTGTCGGCAAGACTCCTATTTCCTTTCTGAGGGGCGCGACTTGATGAACCAAGAATTCGGTGATGAAAGCAACACCTACTTCTCCATTCTCCAACTGATAGCAGCTGGATTGAACCGCCGTACCGACATTGACGGCTCCATGCAGAAGGATATGGGTACCTTTTTGCAAAACCTGGAGAAGAACTACCATGTGATTTCACGCCTAAAGCCCATCCTTGCCAAACCCAACAGCAAGACAAGTGCTTACGAAATATCCGATCAATTCCTTCGCTTCTGGTTCCGTTTCGTCTGGCCATATCAGTCATTGGTAGAGCGGAAACAATTGGCATTGTTGCGGCAAAACATGGGACAGCACTATGAGCAGTTCTCTGGCAGGACACTTGAACAGTATTTCCAACAGGAAGCGATGGAATCTGGCCACTTCACATTAGTGGGCAACTGGTGGGATCGCAAGGGTAAAAATGAAATCGACATGATTGCCCTGAACGAGTTCAACCATACAGGCATTGCAGCGGAGATTAAGCGCAATCCAAATAAACTCAGTCTCACAGAATTGACCCAAAGGATATCGAGCCTGCCTCCTTCTGACTTTGGTCATTACAATCTGAATTTACAGACACTCTCAATAGAAGATATGTGATAACGTCTTGGCAACATCATAGCCTCTTCTATCATCGCCTCGTTACCGAAAAATGGCCTTAACTGAAAAAGGGTGTCATTATTTGGAGAGTTAAACTTAAATGGTAACTTTTTTTGTTTACAAACAACAAAATGTGTGTTTCCCCGTTTTTATTGTTTATAGACAACAAAAATTGCACCTTTCTTGCTTTATTGTTTACAAACAACAAAATCTGCATTCTTCCCGTTTTTATTGTTTACTCGAGTTTCGCAAATGATAAGCCCTATCTAGCGCGATAGAATCTCAATTATCTAAATGATGAGAGCGGTGGCATTGTCAGACCACCATAGCTCTTGGCTGCGGTTTGGAGAGCTTCATTGGTGGTGTACTGCTGGTAATAGGTGCACCGTGTGATGATGGTCTGCGGCGAGCAGCGGTCCTCAATCACACGAACCAAAGCCCAGCCTTTCATGTCGTCGCCGAACTCCTCGCCTACAAGAGCCAAATGCCCATCCACCAGGGTCATCTCAAGGCGAGACACCTCGCGCTTACTGAACCTTACAAAGGGCTTATATCGATCATCAGGGTTTTGCACAGCGGTGTAGAGCCACAGCCTTTCGCGATAGTTGTAAGCATCGTTCATCATTCTTTCACCTTTGGCTGTGACTTGCTTCGCTGCAGGCTCGGAGTAGAGTCTTTTGCCATTCAGTCATTCCTCACTAATTCTTCATTCTTTCCTCAGTACTTGTCCAGTGGTAGACTGGACAAATACTGGACAAGTACTGGACAAGTACTGGACATATACTGGACAAGAGTCGATCCATCTTCCTTGTTAGTCCCTTGCAAATGTCTTGTTAAGCCTTCTTTGTCTGTGCAAAGATAGAGAAATATTTTTCATTTTCTCACCTTATTTTAGCCTTTATTTATAACTGGACCAACATTTCATGGGCAGATGATCCAAAAAACTCTCGATGGCTAACATTTGGATAAATGATATCATGATCTTTCTTCCGTTCTTCCGCTAAATCTAAATAACACATATGAAACAAGGACTATCATAGCGGAAGAAGTAGCGGAAGAAGCGGAAGAAGAATGGCGATTTTAGGTCAAAAACAACAAATATTCGTTCGATGAATGCATCTTTTTGAACGAAATATTGGGCATGTTCCAAAGATAGAAACCCTTTTTGGGGGCAGAACGACATTTGAGGCGTTCCAAAACAATTATCATTGTCTATCTCATAGAATCATGTAAACAGCTGTCATTCAAAGATAGTTGAGTCTGCATGGGTCTTTCGTTACCAGACTCTTAGTCTGCAACTAACGGACTCTTAGTCTGTAACTACCTGACTGTCGGTCTGTAACTAACAGACTAAGTATCGCAAGCCTACTCACTGACAGTTGTAAAGCGACAAACTAACAGTCGCACGCCATCCAATCTTCAGTCGGTAACAGTCGGATGTGCAAGCAGAACGGCATGAACAATCGGTTTACTCGGTATTTTTTCCGCAAAAACCATGTTTTTCTTCCGCTTCTTCCGCTACTTCTTCCGCCATGATAATCCATGAAGTACATCAATTATTTCGATTTAGCGGAAGAACGGAAGAAAGAATTGAAAAGCAAAACGAATTATTAATCATTCTCCTCTTGTTTGTTTTTCACCACCCCAAATTGACGCAGAACCAAGTCTTATTGAATTTGCAAAAGGGTAAAACAAGGGAGATTACTAAAGCGCAACTTTATTCTAACTAATGCGCAAGAATTGTCTTGGCAACCATCCTACACTGATGTTTTCTTCTATATTGTTATAAAAATGATAGTAGATAATGAAAAAAAGTGAAAAAACCGTTTTGTTTTTTAAAATATAACTTTAAGTATTGTTACAATTGATACTTGATGTTGCAAAATATCATACTCGAGAGTAAAGCAGTCAACGAGTATCAAGTATTAAAATTGCACAAATATTATTTGAGTATGATTATTATTGGAAATAAAAGCGTATCTTTGCAA
>CACZRQ010000273.1 GCA_902783615.1 uncultured Bacteroidales bacterium
TCACTCAGAGCGTCGTGAATACTACAAGGAAACTCCTGAAATCTTGAAGGAGAAGGTGCTGCTGGCACTGGCTAATGGTCTGAAGGTGATCTTCTGCATTGGTGAGAGTCTGGAAGAGCGCGAGGCTAACAAGCAGAACGATGTTGTGAAGGCAGAACTCGAAGGTTCAGTATTCAACCTGAGCGCAGAGGATTTTGCTAAGATCATCATCGCTTATGAGCCAATCTGGGCTATTGGTACTGGTAAGACCGCTACAGCTGAGCAGGCTGAAGAGATTCACGCTTACATCCGTGGCTGTGTGGCTGAGAAATATGGTGCTGAGGTAGCAGACAACACCTCTATCCTGTATGGTGGCAGCTGCAAGGCAAGCAATGCTCCTGAGCTGTTCGCTAAACCTGACATCGATGGTGGCCTGATTGGTGGTGCTTCTCTGAAGTGCGCTGATTTCAAGGGTATTATCGACGCTTGGAAATAAAAGAAATCTATGGTTTCCTGCCAATTGGCAGGAAACCATACAACAAAGAAAAAAAATGAAACGGATAACAACTATTCTATTTCTATTGACAATTACCTTGGCTTCTTACGCCCAGCGTGACATCGTGAAGAGCCTGCAGACAGATGCTCCAGGGCAAGGCAAGGTGACTATTCACCAAGATGCCCAGATTACAGCGCTACTGATGGGTGGTTCTACCGCGAGTCCATCAAAAAACGGTGAGAAGAAAGAATTGAAACGTCAGGGATACCGTGTACAGGTTTATGCCGGCAATAACACCAGCCGTTCCCGCAACGAAGCACAAGAGGTGGCAAATAAGGTGAAGCAGCATTTCCAGGATGCACAGGTGTATGCCTACTTTATCTCACCCCGCTGGCTTTGCCGTGTAGGCAACTATCCTAGCATTGAGGAAGCCGATGCCATGATGCGCCAGCTTAAGGCCACAGGCGTGTTCAAGGAAGTATCAATCGTGAGAGACCAGATAACTATCGATCTATATTAATTGACCATTGACCATTGACGATTGACGATTGACAATTGACGATTAAATTTTAAAACTGTTATGTTAGGGAAAGAATTTGTGGCAGAAACGCCTGAATTGGAAGAGTTGAAGGGACATATCCATCACATGCTCACACTGATGGGAGAGGATGCCAACCGTGAAGGACTGCTGAAAACACCAGAACGTGTGGCCAAGGCCATCATGACGCTTACAGGTGGTTATACCATCGATCCCAATGAAGTGCTCAACTCTGCCAAGTTCAAAGAAGACTACAGCCAGATGGTGATAGTGAAAGACATCGATTTCTATTCTTTGTGCGAGCACCACCTACTGCCATTCTTCGGCAAGGCACATGTAGCTTACATCCCTAACGGCTACATCACAGGACTGAGCAAGATAGCCCGAGTGGTAGATATTTTCTCGCATCGCCTGCAAATTCAGGAGCGAATGACTTCTCAAATCAAAGAATGTATCCAGCAGACACTCAATCCCTTGGGTGTGATGGTGGTAATCGAGGCAAAGCACATGTGCATGCAAATGCGAGGAGTAGAGAAGCAGAATTCCATTACAACAACCTCCGACTTCACTGGTGCCTTCAACCAAGCAAAGACTCGAGAGGAGTTCATGAAACTGATTCGAAACTAAAAGTTCAAGATAACCCGTTCGCCTAAACGTTTGGCCAGTTCAGCCTGCATCTCACGCAATTCAGTGTAACGCTGAATGGTTTGGGCACATTTCACTTCATCGCCAGCTACAGCAGGATCCTGCAACTGTCTCATCACAGTTTTCAGCGACTCATTGATAATGGCATACTTATAGCTGGTGGTCACTTCTACAGCCAACTCTTCCAGTCGCTTGTCATCTGTAATGATTGTCTGATTCTTGAAATGATATTTACTGAGTTGGTAACGATCGCTCACCAATTCCAACGCTATTTGACTGATAACAGGATTGGGATGATTGATAAAATAACGTTCTGCACTGAAGTCAGCATCATGCAAATGCTCTACAGCTTGCGAAAACATTTCCCTTAACTGAGGATCAGACAATTTTATACCGTCTTGCGAAAGGTTAGTATGCAAGAACTCTATCACACTGATAGGAATCGGCATGCCATCTTCATCGGTAATCTCACACATAGTTTGCTCACCATAACGAACCACCAGCTGCATAATCACACGTTCTTGCTTGTACAACTGACTGTTGACCTTTGAATCTCTCACACTACGGTCCTGACCTACTGTCTGTATCGGAGCATCAGGCACATTCGGTATTGGTGGGTTTTCAGGTGCAGTTTGATCAGTCTTTGCCTGTTCAGATGCAGGTGTATTGGTCTTCTTCTCCTCAGCCCGTTTATTCGCCAATCGTTGATCGGCCACATAGCCCACCATGCGTTTCTCTTCAATGCCAAGCATATCGGCAGCCTCTTTGATGAAAACATCGCGCATGATAGCCTCGGGAATGATGGCGATGGTTTTTGTGATTTCACGAATGGCTTCCCCACGCTTCAAAGGGTCATTGCCAGCCTGACGCAGCAACAAATCGGTTTTGAATCGAATAAAATCAGAAGAATGATCGGTTATAAAGCGACGATATTCCTCTGCCGTGTGCTTGCGTGCAAAGGAATCGGGATCATCGCCATCAGGCAAAAGGCACACCTTAACCGTCATGCCCTCCTGCAACAGCATTTCCGCTCCTCGATTAGCTGCATGAATACCAGCTTCATCGCCATCGTATAGAAGCACGATATGATTGGTAAAGCGATGGAGGATATTGATCTGGTACTTACTCAGCGCTGTACCTGAGTTGGCCACCACATTCTCCACCCCACATTGGTGCATGGAAATCACATCGGTATAACCTTCCACCATATACACGCAATCTTCCTTCACAATGGCTTTCTTTGCCTGGAAGATGCCATACAGCTCACGCTCTTTATGGAAAATTTCCGAATCGGGAGAATTGACATACTTCTGTGCAACACCTTTAGTGCGAGAGTCGAGCAGTCGCCCGCCAAAGGCTATCACCTTGCCACTCAAGCTAATCCAAGGAAAGATTACACGTCCTGCATAACGATCCGCCAACTGTCCGTCTTCTCGTTTATAGCAAATTCCTGTTCCCTTGACCACCGTTTCTTCTCTGTCGTTCACCTTGACCTTGGTTTCAAAAGAAGTCAAGTACTTCTCGTTGAATCCCTTAGCCATTGCAGCCTTGGGAAAAGCATCACGCTTAGGCAGGGCAAAGCCTAACTGGAATTTCTCGATGATATCATCCCGAAAACCTCTATTGCGGAAATAAGCCAATCCGATGCTTCGGCCATCAGGGTTGTTCAACAGGATGTCGTGGTAATAGTCGCGTGCAAACTGGTTGACCACAAAGGCACTTTCACGATCGTTTTGCGCCTGACGTTCCTCAGTACTCAGTTCACGTTCTTTTACCTCGATGCCATATTTCTTGGCCAGATACTTCAATGCCTCCACATAGGTGATCTGCTCATGCTCCATGATAAAGTGAACGGGGTTGCCACCCTTGCCACAGGCAAAGCACTTGCAAATGTTGCGCGAAGGGGATACAGAGAACGAGGGCGTGCGGTCATCGTGGAACGGACACAAGCCCACATAATTCACCCCACGTTTGCGCAAAGTGACGAAATCGGACACCACATCCACGATCTGGGCGGCATCGATAATCCTATCTATGGTAGCTTGGTCAATCATATCAAATGCGAAAATACAAATAAACTGGCAAATACCCAAGTGAAATCTCAAATAAAAACATCAGCTATTATCTGAGGCGGAAAACATAGGCAGGTATGATTCAACTGCGATAAGCACCCGGACTGATGCCGAGATAGTTCTGTACAAAGCGACTGAAATAGGCCGTTGAAGAGAAGTTAAACTCATCTGAGATTTCCACCAATGAAGCATTGGAGTGGCGCAAGCGGCGTTGTATCTCAATAATGGCAAA
>CACZRQ010000274.1 GCA_902783615.1 uncultured Bacteroidales bacterium
ATTCTCGATTGCGGCAAACCCCAGGCCCACACTCACTGCATACACAATTCCATCGTAATGCTCATCAAAGTAGGGATTCTTACGCAGCACCATCCACAACGCCAGCAACTTAAATGTCTCCTCCGGGATAGCCGCCACAAGAAACGCCATTGCCGTTGTTCCAAACAAACTTGAAGGCATTCCTCCTGCCCCAAACAGCATACTTTCAATCACCACTTCAACGATGCTCACAGGAATGCTTATCACCACACCCCAAGCCACAGCCTTCATCAGCCATGATGTAGGCTCTGGCTGTGCATCCCTCTTCCAGATATACACCCACAAAAGTATGGCTGGAAGCACTGCGGAGGTTAAGATTAGAAGTATCATAGTGCTATTTGTATAATCCGTCAAAGATTATTCCGTTCTTTGTAAAAACGCAGTCGGAATATAGGCAGTAGAGACCAAGCCGAGATTGGTGATGGAAATCACCAATCGTTGCTGCCCAGCAACCCTGGCCACTTTCCCCACTACCCCTTTGAACAATCCGTCTATGACCCTGACTGTTTCACCCATCTTGAAGTTGCAACGGTCGGCCTCGATGAACAGCAGATGTTCACTTTGTGTACTGGTCACTCTTATGAAGTTAAGCATCTCACCATCAGCAACAGTCAACGGAGGGTTCTTGCCATTCACTTCTTGAAAATGGTCGTAATAATAGCTGACATAGGTAGTTACCCTTGGATCGTTCATAACATCATCCATCTCTTTTGACGTTGCATAGACGAAGATGAAGTTTGGTATCAGGGGTTTAAGTACACGCTTCATCTTTCCATCAACCAGCTTCTTGACATACTGCTTAGCCACATACACATAGATTCCCCTTTCAACCAGTATATCAGCACTTTTCAATGCTCTGCCGTATGAAGCTCTGAGGACAAACCAAAGCTTTTCTGAGTTATGGACATACCTTACCGACACCCCTGTTTTTGAGCTTTTAGCTTCTGGGATGATGCTGAGGTTAGACTCGGCACTCGGAGATTTCACCTCATCTTCACTAAGGTTCACATTAGACAACGTGTTCAAATTACAAATCTGTGTACGTTTTACACCTAAACATCACAACATTAAGTTATAGGACATACCAATATGCTATCAATTATGCCAACTCACTTACCAACTCCTCAGGGGTGAGCAGCTTCTGGTCGCCAGTGGTCATGTCTTTCAGGGTGATCTTGCCAGCAGCCAACTCACTTTCACCTATCAGGGCAACATAAGGAATGTTGTGGGCATTGGCATAGCTCATCTGCTTCTTCATCTTCACAGAATCGGGGAAGAGCTCGGCACGGATGCCGGCAGCGCGAACCTTCAACAAGGTTTGCATGGCAAAGGCTGCTTCCTGCTGACCAAAGTTGATGAAGAGCAACTGGGTTTCACCAACAGCTTCCTTGGGATAGAGATCGAGTTGGTTGAGCACATCGAAGATGCGGTCGGCACCAAAGGAAATGCCTACGCCTGACACACCTGAGAGACCGAAAACACCTGTGAGGTTGTCGTAACGACCGCCACCTGTGATGCTGCCAATCTGAACGTCCAAAGCTTTCACCTCGAAAATGGCACCTGTATAATAGTTCAAGCCACGAGCCAAGGTAAGGTCGAGCTCCAACTCGTTGTGCAAATTCAAAGCAGCGAGTGTCTGCAGGATATATTCCGTTTCTTCCACACCCTTCAAACCTATCTCGCTACCAGCCAGCACAGTTTTCAAGGTAGCCAACTTCTCGGCATTGCTGCCACTGAGCAGGATGATGGGCTGCAGCTTGGCAATGGCCTCTTCGCTGACACCTTTCTCTCGCAGTTCGGCATTCACATTGTCGAGACCAATCTTATCAAGTTTGTCGATGGCCACAGTGATGTCCACGATGCGTTCAGCCTCACCGATGATCTCTGCAATACCCGTGAGAATCTTACGGTTATTGATTTTGATACATACCCTCACACCAAAGCGGGTGAAGACAGTATCGACCATCTGCATCAGTTCCACCTCGTTGAGCAGAGAGTCGCTGCCCACCACATCAGCATCGCACTGATAGAATTCGCGATAGCGACCTTTCTGTGGACGGTCGGCACGCCATACAGGCTGTATCTGATAGCGTTTGAAGGGGAAGGTCATCTCTTCACGA
>CACZRQ010000275.1 GCA_902783615.1 uncultured Bacteroidales bacterium
TATGTTTCTCTTATACATGATGGTATTGCTCCTCAGTACAAGATAGTAAATGATGCAAATGCAGAGGTCGAACAGGTAATTGAATGGCTTAATGAGTGCCTTGAAAATAATATAAAACTATCTGAAATTTGTATAGCTGCACCGAGTATGCAATTATTGAAGGGTATTCAAACAAGATTGCATCGTGACGGTACAGAGTATAGAGTCTTGAAGGGGGCTCAAAAGCAAGGAAGTACTAACGGTGTTGACCTGTGCACATTCCATTCTTTGAAGGGTCTTGAATACCGTGTAATCATCCTTACAGATATTAATGAACGTAATCTGCCTTCTAAAGCAACAGAGGGATATCCTTTCTCAGGAATGGATATTGCTGCTCAAAAAGAGTACCTTTCTGCAAAGCGTTCTTTGCTTTACGTTGCCATAACACGAGCGCGTCAACTCGTATATATGGTAGGATTTGGAGAACCAACAGGGTTGTTAAAAGCCGATAAGTAATGTTTGTGGCATCACGCCTCTTGACTTTTCGGCAAAAACTGATGAAACAATAATATTGTAAAGAGTTATTGATTATTTGTTCATCCGTTGCAGTAGCTCACGATTGTCCTCTAAGAGGTTCCAAAGGCCGTCTTCTGAGAGCACTCCTCGTTTCAATGCAGGGGGTAACTGACCTAATTCTTCGGCAGATAGGTCGGCCTTCCATTCCTCGCTGCCATAGTATTCATCCAGTGCCTGGATGTCTCCCTGCACCAATTCGAATGCATTTAAGGCGGAATCCAGGGCTCTTACTGCCTTCAGAGCCCTGGTCATCCGTCTTTCCATATCACTTATTCTTTCAATCTGATCCATAATTGTCAATTGTCACTTCTTGGAGCAGCGAGAGCAGAGCCAAGCTTGCTTGAGCTATGCCGAGTCGCGACAAGATTGGAGCGAAGCTCAATGGTCAATCGTTATTTCAGCCACTTGTCCAGCCACTCGAAGAACGTGCGTTGCCACAGAATGCCATTCTGAGGCTTCAGCACCCAGTGGTTCTCATCGGGATAGATCAGCAGTTCAGCTGGTACGCCTCGCATGATGGCTGCATCGAAAGCCGACATGGCTTGGTTGGCCAGGATGCGGTAGTCGCGCTCGCCGTGGATGCAGAGGATAGGTGTATCCCACTTATCCACAAACAAATGTGGAGAGCTGGCGTAAGTCTTCTGGGCAATCTTGTTCTGCTTGTCCCAATACGGGCCACCCAAATCCCAGTTTACAAACCATTTTTCCTCGGTTTCCAGATACTGCATATCGACGTTGAAGATGCCATCGTGGGCAATGAATGCCTTGAAGCGCTTGTTGTGGTTGCCTGCCAGCCAATAGACTGAGAAGCCACCAAACGATGCACCTACGCAACCCAAACGGTCGGCATCAACGTATGGCTCCTTGGCCACAGCATCGATGGCGCTGAGGTAATCCTTCATGCACTGACCCATATAGTCGCCGCTGATGGCTTCGTTCCACTCGTTTCCGAAGCCTGGCAGTCCTCGACGGTTCGGGGCCACAATGATGTAGTCGTTGGCAGCCATCATCTGGAAGTTCCAGCGATAGCTCCAGAACTGGCTCACAGGACTCTGTGGTCCGCCTTCGCAGAACAGCAGGGTGGGATATTTCTTATTTGGGTCGAACTGAGGAGGATAGATTACCCACACCAGCATATCCTTGTTGTCGGTGGTCTTGACCCAGCGTCCTTCCACCTTACCCATTTCTATCTGGTCGTAGATGGCTTGGTTCTCGAACGTCATCTGCTTTACCTCAGCATAAGCCTCGCCTGGGCGTGTCTTATCCAATTGATAGATTTCATCGCCCATGCGCATGCTGTGACGCTTCGTCAACAGTTTGTCGCCACACAGTGCCAAGGTACCGAAATCGTAGTCGCCTTCGGTGAGCTTTGTCAGCTTGTCGCCATTGGCGATGTCGATGTTATAGATATGAGTCTGTCCGTGCCAAACACCCGTGAAGAAGAAACCCTTAGCGTTGGTGTCCCAGATAAACTCATCCACATTACTCTCGAAAGCCTTGCTCACGAAGCGCTTCTCGCCTGTTTGCAGGTTCATGATGAACAGACGGTTCTGATCGCTCTCATAGCCATCGTGCTCCATGCTTTGCCAAGCGATGTACTGACCATCGGGTGAGAACTGCGGATTGGTGTCGTAGCCCTTGATCTCCTCGCAGATGTTGCGTGTCTGCTTGGTGGCGATGTCGTAGAGGAAGATGTCTGAATTGGTAGAGATGGCATATTCCAAGCCCGTTTTCTTGCGGCAGGTATAGGCAATCTGCTTGCCGTCGGGACTCCAAGCCAGTTGCTCCATGCCTCCAAAAGGCTTCATCGGACTTTCGTAAGGCTCGCCATCGAGGATGTCGGTGATGTTCTGCAAACCGTTGGCACCCAGATCGGCCAAAAATGGATGAGGAGCTGTGGTAACCCATTCATCCCAATGCTTGTACATCAGGTCGGTGATGATGCGCCCTGAGGCCTTGGGCAGGTCGGGGTATTTGTCGGCTGTTCTGGCCACCGTCTTCACCTGACTCACAAAAAGCACCTTGGTCTCGTCGGGAGAGA
>CACZRQ010000276.1 GCA_902783615.1 uncultured Bacteroidales bacterium
GAGTACATTAACTTTGGTAGCTCTGACAATCGGAGTAGTGCCACTCACCAGGATGTTTGTCAAACTGTCGCACCATTGCCAGCGAGGTACTGCCAACACCACATTGCAGTTGTCTATGATGCTGGGATTGCTAATGGGAATGATGATAGGGGAGTGTGTTGAAAACTCGCTGATTATCAGCATAGTTGTTTTATCATTATCCCTGTTGGCTCTTTTGCTAATCACCTGGCCCTATTTCAAACGCAATCGCGTTAGAAAATAGCCAAAAGATAGGGTAGGAACACGATGATTCCTACGATGGCGGCAGCAGCGGCTGTTACCAGCACGGCTCCCGCAGCAATATCCTTCACCTCGCCGGCAATCTTCTGCCACTGGGGAGAAACCATATCCACCAGTCGTTCGATAGACGAGTTGAACAGCTCTGCCGTAATCACCATCCCGATGCAGATCACCACAGCTGCCCATTCGGCTTTGGTGATATTGAAGACAAAGCCAGCCACTACCACCAAGATGGCTACAATCAGATGAAATGTGATGTTCTGCTCGTGCCCAGCACAAGTCATGATGCCTTTCCAGGCAAACTTAAAGCTCCTCATCTGTTTCTTAAAATCGTAACTCATAGTCTGCTAACGTTCTTAACACCTTTCACTGTCTTCAGTTTCTTAATCAGGGCATTGAGTTTAGAAGTATCGCTCACCATCACAGTCAGCTGACCGCTAAACAGTCCATCGTTGGCTTCAATGCCGATACTGCGCAAGGCAATACCTTCCTCCTTATTTATAATAGAGGTGATGTTGGTCACAATGCCGATATCGTCGTGGCCCACCACCATCAGCGAGATAGGATACTGCGAACCTACCGACTTACCTGCCCAACGTGCCTTTACGATGCGGTATCCGTAGCGTTGACGCATATCGTGGGCATTGGGGCAATTCATGCGGTGAATCATGATGCCGCGTTTGATGCTCACAAAGCCAAAGATATCGTCGCCATAGATAGGGTGGCAGCATTGTGCCAACTGATATTGTATGCCTTTGAGGTTCTGGTCGATAACCAGCACATCCTCGCGCATGTTATCTTCCGTGCCATCGGCCTTCTGCAAGCTGAAGCCCTCGGCTGTGCGCGTTTGCGTTTCCACAATCTCATTCTCGCGTCGCAGTTGCTCCACATATTCATCAATGATGCGGGCTGTGTCGATGTTGCCGTTGGCAATCTGCTGGTAGAAATCGGTAATGATTTTGTATCCCATGCGTTTAATCACTCGCATCATCACCGATTCATCGAAGTCAATCTTGCGGTTCTTCAACTTGCGCTCCAGCTCCTCTTTGGCGTATGCACTCTGTCGAGCCTCCGTCTCCTTCAGCGCCTGCTTGATTTTCGTACGTGCCTTCGAGGTTACCACAATCTTCAGCCATCCCTGCTTTGGGGTTTGAGAAGCTGACGACATGATTTCCACCAGGTCACCGCTCTTCAGCACCTGACGAATGGGCACATTCTTGCCGTTCACCTTAGCTCCTGTGCAGCTGCATCCCAGCTTGGTGTGGATCATAAAGGCGAAATCGAGCACAGTAGCACCCTTCGGAAGTTTGTAGAGATCACCCTTTGGGGTAAACACAAACACCTCATCCTCATAGAGATCCATCTTAAACTGATCCATCGCCTCCAAACCTGTGCCTTCCGAGCTTTCCAAAGCCTCACGAACTGAGGTAAGCCAGTCGTCCAGACCTGTCTCGCCCTTGATGCCTTTGTAGCGCCAGTGGGCTGCCAAGCCTCGCTCTGCCACCTCATCCATGCGTTCCGTGCGAATCTGTACCTCCACCCATTTGCCCTCAGGCCCCATTACGGTGATGTGTAGCGACTCATAGCCGTTGCTCTTCGGCACCGACAGCCAGTCGCGCAAACGCTTGGGGTTAGGCTGATACATGTCTGTCACAATGCTATACACCTGCCAGCACTGCATTTTCTCTTTCTCCAAGGGCGAATCCAGAATAACACGAATGGCAAAGAGGTCGTACACCCCTTCGAAAGGACACTTCTGCTTCTTCATCTTCTGATAGATGGAATGAATCGACTTGGTGCGTCCCTTGATGTGGAACTTCAGTCCCACCTCCTCCAAGTGTTGCTTTAATGGCTGTATAAAGCGCTCAATATAAGCGTCTCTGCTCTTCTTTGTCTCATTCAGTTTTTCCCTGATATGATAGTACATGTCGTGCTCGGTGTATTTCAGCGACAGGTCCTCCAACTCCGATTTCAAGGCATACAAACCCAACTTGTGGGCGAGGGGAGCATAGAGGTAGGCGGCCTCATTGGCTACCTGCAAGCGAGCTTCTTCGTTGTCCACATCACGAATCTGTCGCATGATGTTCACACGGTCGGCAATGATGATGAGGATTACGCGCATGTCTTCCGCAAAGGTAAGCAGCAGTTTGCGGAAATTCTCCGATTCTATCGAGGGGCTTTTCACATACAGTTCCTGCACACGGATGAGTCCGCGCACAATGCCTGCCACATCGGAGCCAAAGATGCTTTCCACCTCTTCGATGCTACATACGCCGCTGCTCACCGACTCATGCAGCATGATGCCCATCACCGAAGCACGCTTCATGCCAATCTCATCGGCCACGATGATGGCAGTCTGTATGCTCTTCAGCAACGGGTTCAGTCCAAAAATGTCGCGTTGCAGCTTGCCCGATTCTATGGATCTGACAAGCTGTGTCTTGAGCTTTCGCACATCGGCTGGCAGGAACGAATCGCCTGTCAGCCGCAGCAGTTTATGATAGAGCCCCAGGAAGAGTTTTCGCTCTTCGTTTGTGAAAAAAAACTGTTCTGCCATGGTGTATTATCTAAAATTGAGTGCAAGTTAATCAAAAATGCTTAAATAATGAATTATTTCTTGTAAAAATTTGGTTTGTGTCAATAAAATGCTTAACTTTATGCTGAAAAATTAGTAAACACGATAAGTAATTATTTAAACAATTTGCTTATGAATGCAGATAAAATTGCCAAAAATGCCAGATTAATCTGGAATATGCTGACGCAAGCTGCAACGCGCATGACTTTTATTGACTTGATTGTTCAGTCGCATCTCCAAGCCAATGATTTGGCTTTCGCAATAGGGTGGCTGGCACGTGAAGATAAAATCTCAATCATTGAAGAAGGCGATAAGCAGTATTTCGTGGCGTATTAAAAAAAGTTTAGGATGGCTGGTTGTAATTCAACGACCAGCCATTTCCATTACCAGATACTCACTCTGGGTGCCTATCCTGAATTTACCACCCCACAGACCAATGCCAGAAGTAACATAAATGTGGCTGTTGCCTTTACGCAGGTAGCCGTGCGACTTCTCATACACCCTGTCAGTAACCAGGTTAATGGGGAATATCTGTCCGCGATGCGTGTGGCCGGAAAGCTGGAAATCGATGCCCGCAGCTTCAGTCCTATCTAAGTGATAGGGTTGGTGATCCATCAACAGGATGGGCTTCGAGTGGTCAAGTTCTTTTGTCAACTCATTCAGCGATTTACGATTCATGTCGTTGGCACGGTCATCGCGTCCTACCACATAAAACGCATCCTCCACCAGCACTGCCTCGTCTTTCAGCAATCTAATGCCAGCCTTCTTGATCAACTGCTCACTTTTTTCGTTGTTGGCATAATAGTCGTGATTGCCTAAAATGGCAAACACCCCATAGCGGGCTTTCAGCTGTCCCAATTCCTCATACATACGCTGGCGCTCCACAGGCACCACATTGCTGTCAATCAGGTCGCCCGCAATCAGAATCACATCGGGCTGCTCGGCATTGATCATTTCCACCCATTTGGCCAACTCGCTTTTTCCAATGGTATATCCTAAGTGCAAATCGCTGATTCCCACAATTTTCATGGGTTTCATGGGCTTGTCAATCTGAATGCTCAAAGGTACTCTCACTTTGTGGTGATACCACAGGTTGCCGCCCACAAAGGTAATCACCATGAAGGCTGTGATGCCTAATGTGCCCACCCAACTGTTGTTAAACCAGGGGCGGATGGCGGGTATGCAAAGTCGTGCCACATCAGTTACCAGAAATGTCATCAACAGATACAGCAGGATGATCATCCATGAGGTACTCACAATGGAGAACACTTGGTTTACCCATAGCGAGGCATTGTCGTTGCGACTTGACATATATAGGAAAAACAACCCAACGGGCAGAAGTAATGCCAATGTGGTAATCCACTTCAGCAGATTGCTGAATGGCAGGATGTGCCAGATTCGGTAGTAGATGTAGATAACCGAAAGCAACACCAATGCGGGAATCAGTAAAAATTGAACTCTCATCTTGTCTAGTCTCTTTATATAAATATGGTGCAAAGGTAGTGCTTTTTTGTGGTTTTTAAGCATAAAAGAGCCTTATCACGAAAAAAAAGAGGTTGTGAGCGAAAAAAAATCCAGTTTGTGATGGTAATATGCAGAATTATCTCTATATTTGCTATTCGTGAAAATAATAAAACTTTAATCTATATGATGTTAACACAGAAAGACAAAGATTTGCTCGAAAAGAAGGGCATTTCAGAAGAGAAGCTGGCTGAAGAGCTGGCGTGTTTTGAACATGGTTTCCCATTCCTGAAGCTCGCAGCAGCTGCTTCGGTGGAGAACGGTATCATGGAGCTTTCGCCTGTGAATGTGGATGCGTATCTCAAGGCTTGGGATATCTACACATCTTCTTCCGTTGAGCGACGAGTAGTGAAATTCGTACCTGCATCAGGTGCTGCCAGTCGTATGTTCAAGGATTTATTCGCTTTCCTTGATGCCGACTACAACGAGCCTACGAAAGCTTATGAAAAGACGTTCTTCGCTGAGATTCACAAGTTTGCATTCTTCGATGATCTGAATGAAGCTTGCCACAGCCTTTACGACAAGGGTATCGATGCCCTCATTGCCGAAGGCAACTATAAGCAGGTGGTGGCTGCATTGCTGAAGGAGGAAGGCTTGAATTACGGCAATCTGCCCAAGGGTTTGCTGAAGTTCCACCACTATACTCGTGGCAACCGCACGCCGCTGGAGGAACATTTGGTGGAGGGTGCCCTCTATGCATCCAACAAGAATGGTAAGGTGAATGTCCACTTCACCGTTTCGCCCAACCATCGCAAGCTGTTCGAGGCAAAGGCTGCTGAAACGGCTGAGTCGTATTCCATGAAGTTTGGCGTTGACTATGACATCTCTTTCTCCGAGCAGAAGGCTAGCACCGATACCATCGCTGTGGATATGAACAACGAGCCATTCCGTGAGGATAATGGCGACCTGCTGTTCCGCCCAGGTGGTCATGGAGCACTGATAGAGAACCTGAACGACCTCGATGCCGACATCGTGTTCATCAAGAACATCGACAATGTGACGAGCGACCGCATGAGAGGTGATACAGTGATCTATAAGAAGGTGCTGGCAGGTGTGTTGGTAACCCTGCAGCAGAAAGCTTTCCAATATCTGCAATTGCTGGAGAGTGGCAAATACTCTCACGACCAGGTGCTCAGTATCCTGCAGTTCGTACAGAAGCAGCTGTACTGCAAGCATCCCGACACCAAGAATATGGAAGATTCAGAACTGGTTATCTATCTGAAGAATAAGTTGAACCGACCCATGCGCGTCTGCGGTATGGTGAAGAATCTGGGTGAGCCTGGCGGTGGTCCGTTCCTGGCTTATAACCCCGATGGCACCATCTCTTCTCAGATTCTGGAGAGCTCACAGATTGACATGAGCGACCCAGAGAAGAAGGCATTGTTCGAGCAGGGCACTCACTTCAATCCAGTGGATCTGGTGTGCGCCATCAAAGACTTCCAAGGCAATAAGTTCGACTTGCCTAAGTATGTTGACAAGGCCACTGGCTTTATCTCACAGAAATCGAAGAACGGCCGCGAGCTGAAGGCATTGTAGTTGCCAGGCTTGTGGAACGGTGCGATGAGCGACTGGAACACTGTATTTGTGGAAGTGCCCGTATCAACGTTTAATCCTGTTAAAGTTGTCAACGATTTGTTGAGAGAAGCACATCAATGAAGAAGATATTGTTATTAGGATCGGGTGAACTGGGCAAGGAGTTCACTATCGCTGCCAAGCGCTTGGGGCAGCATGTGGTGGCTTGCGATGCATACGCTGGAGCACCTGCCATGCAGGTGGCCGACGAGTTTGAGGTGTTCAGCATGCTGGATGGCGAGGCACTGCAAAGGGTGGTGGAGAAGCATCAGCCCGATATCATTGTGCCTGAGATTGAGGCTATTCGCACCGAGCGTCTGTTCGATTTCGAGAAGCAGGGCATTCAGGTAGTGCCCAGTGCTCGTGCGGTGAACTACACCATGAACCGCAAGGCCATACGCGACTTGGCTGCCAAGGAGTTGGGCGTGAAGACGGCCAACTACCGCTATGCCAAGAATTTGGAAGAACTGAAGGAGGCGACGGCTGTGATTGGTTTCCCATGTGTCATCAAGCCGCTGATGTCATCATCTGGTCATGGTCAGTCGGTGGTGAAGCGTCCTGAAGATTTGGAGCAGGCTTGGAAAGAAGCCAGCGAAGGAGCTCGTGGCGATATCAAGGAAGTGATTGTGGAACAGTTCATTCACTTCGACTATGAGATTACGCTGCTCACCGTTACCCAGCAGTTTGGCCGTCCTACACTGTTCTGCGCACCCATCGGACATGTGCAGATCAGTGGCGACTACCGCGAGAGTTTCCAGCCCATGCCCATGAAGCCTGAACACTTGCAGGCCGCTCAGGAGATGGCTGCCAAGGTGACAGGCGCACTCACAGGTGCTGGCATCTGGGGCGTGGAGTTTTTCATCAGCAATAAAGATGGAGTGTATTTCTCCGAACTGTCGCCGCGTCCACATGATACAGGTATGGTCACATTGAGCGGATGTCAGAACTTCAGCGAGTTTGAATTGCATGCCCGCACGGTGTTGGGCTTGCCCATTCCTGGCATCAAGCAGTTGAAGAATGGGGCCAGTGCCGTGATTCTTTCGGAAATTGTGAAGCAGGCCGAACCCGATTATACAGGCATAGCTGATGCTTTGCAGGAGGATGACACCGACTTGCGCATTTTCGGCAAACCAATGGCCAGGGTGCACAGAAGAATGGGAGTGATGTTGGCTACGGCTCCTTTGGGTACCGACCTCACACCGCTGCGCGACAAATGTAAACGTTTGGCATCAATGGTAAAGGTTTGCTAAATTTTTGTTATTTTTCTCTTCAATAATTTGGAGATTTGAATAATAAGCACTACCTTAGATGCGAAAATTTAACTTTTAGTTGATTCATAGTAAAGCATGAAAATGTACAGCGGCAACGGTCTGTGAAGACGGTTGCCGTTTTTTAACTTAATAATCATAGACTATTATGAGACTGATAGGAAACATAATTTGGCTGTTATGTGGTGGTTTGGAAACTGCCGTCGAGTATTTCATGGCTGGTGTAGCACTTTGCATCACCATCATCTTCATCCCC
>CACZRQ010000277.1 GCA_902783615.1 uncultured Bacteroidales bacterium
GAATTCATACGCTGGTGTGACCAACAAACTGCTGGCAAAAAAGGCAAAGAAGATATGTGTGGCATACGAGGGTATGGAGAAGTTTTTCCCTGCCGATAAGATTATCCTGACAGGTAATCCTGTGCGTCAGAACCTGTTGACTAATAAATACACCAAAACTGAGGCTTTGCAGAACTTTGGATTTAGCGAAGGTAAGAAAACCATTCTGGTGCTGGGAGGTAGTTTGGGAGCAAGAACCATCAATCAAACATTGATGGATGCCCTTGAGACCATCAAAGCCAACCCTGACATCCAGTTTATTTGGCAAACGGGAAAGATTTACATTGATGAAGTAAGGCAGGCTGTAGCGAAAAGCTCATTCACCAATCTGTTTGTTACGGATTTCATCAAGGAAATGGACAAAGCATACGCAGCTGCCGACCTGGTGATTTCCAGAGCAGGGGCAGGTTCTATCTCTGAGTTCTGTTTGTTGGAGAAACCTGTCATCTTGGTTCCTTCACCCAATGTGGCTGAAGACCATCAGACAAAGAACGCCTTGGCGTTGGCCAACAAGGATGCCGCCATCTATGTGAAAGATGCAGAAGCTCACGACCAGTTGATGCCTATTGCATTGCAGACAGTGAAAGACGATGCCAAGCTGGCCTCTTTACGAGAGAATATTGTCAAGCTTGCTTTGCCAGACTCTGCCAAGATCATTGCTAACGAAGTGCTAAAACTCATTGGAAAATGAAAAAGATAGAAGACATAAAAGCCGTTTATTTTGTGGGTGCCGGAGGTATCGGCATGAGTGCCCTTATCCGCTATTTCCTGTCGAAAGGCAAGGTAGTGGCAGGCTATGACCGTACTCCCTCGGAACTGACCCAGAAGCTGATAGAGGAAGGGGCACAGATCCATTATGAAGAGGATGTGAACCTCATTCCTGCTGTTTGTCAGGACAAAGATACCACATTAGTGGTCTATACTCCTGCCATTCCCAAAGACCATCAGGAGCTATGCTACTTCAACGAACAAGGTTTCGAAGTGAAGAAACGTTCGCAAGTGTTGGGCCTCATCACCCACGACAGCAAGGGGCTTTGTGTGGCAGGTACCCATGGCAAGACCACCACATCCACCATGCTGGCACATTTGCTACACCAGTCGCATGTGGGATGTACGGCTTTCTTGGGAGGCATCTCGAAAAACTATGGCACAAATCTGTTGGTCTCGGCTACCAGTCCTTTTACTGTAATCGAGGCAGATGAGTTCGACCGTTCTTTCCATTGGCTCTCACCCTATATGAGTGTGGTAACAGCCACCGACCCAGACCATCTGGATATTTATGGCACATACGAGGCTTACCTGGAGAGTTTCCGCCATTACACCAGTTTGATTCAACCAGGTGGTGTGTTGTTGGTTCACACGGGCTTGGCTTTACGACCCAATGTGCAGGAAGGGGTAAAGACATACACCTATGCACGAAGCGAAGGCGATTTCCATGCAGCTAACGAACGCATCGGAAATGGTGAGATTTTCATCGATTTCATCGGCCCTGGAGTAAAGATTAAGGATATTCAGTTGGGAGTGCCTATGAGCATCAACATCGAAAACGGTGTAGCAGCTATGGCTTTGGCCCACTTGAATGGGGTAACGGATGAAGAGATTCGCGAAGGCATGCGAAGCTTCGCAGGTGTTGACAGACGCTTTGACTTTAAGTTGAAGACTGACAAGATTGTATTACTGAGTGATTATGCCCACCATCCTGCAGAAATAGCCCAAAGTGCCAAATCAATCCGTGAGTTGTATGCCGACAGAAAGATAACGGCTGTTTTTCAACCTCATCTATATACACGCACGCGTGATTTGTATAAGGAATTTGCCGAGGCGTTGTCTTTGTTCGACGAGGTGATATTGACTGACATCTATCCTGCTCGTGAAGAGCCTATACCAGGTGTTACAAGCGAGCTGATTTACGAACGTTTGCGTGAAGGCATAGAAAAGACCTTGTGTAAGAAAAACGAGGTGGCCGACTTGCTGGCTCAAGGTGGTAGGCAGGTGGTAATCATCCTTGGAGCAGGTGATTTGGATAACCAGATACCAGAGTTCGTGAAAAGGTTGATGATAGAAAATACCTAAAACTCTCCTCTTTAATTTGGGGAAGTTCCCTCAATTGGAGAGGAAGGGAGTGTGTAAAACTTAAAGACTTAAAACGATGGGGATTAAAATGAGAATATTGCTATCCGTGGCGATGCTGTTGATCTTAGCTTATCTATGCACAGCCTTTACCGTTTTCAGCAAGAAGCCGGTAGGGAGATTGTGTACGGATATTCAGGTAATCACCAAGGATACCACCTTCTCCGATTTGTTCACAGCCAGAAGCGTGGGCGATATCCTGAAGCAGGCGAAGCTCAACCCCATAGGCAAAGATATCGACAGTGTGAATACCATGCTGTTGGAACGCACACTTGGAGAGAATGCCTTGATTGACAAGGTGGAATGTTACAAAACCCCCAGTGGGAAGATAAGAATTGAAATCAGTCAGAAAACACCTGTGTTGAGAGTATTCAACAACAGTGGCGAGAATTTCTTGGTGGATGACAAGGGTAGCATCATGCCACAGGTATTGAGCAATGCCTTCCACCTGCCAGTGGTTACGGGGTATGCTTCAAAAACCTACTGTACCAATAGGTTATATGAGTTTGGTGTGTTCTTGCAACAGGATCCTTTCTGGAATGCACAGGTAGAGCAAATCAATGTTGTATCTGGCAACAACATAGAAATTGTGCCTCGTGTTGGAAACCACATTATCTATTTAGGTCAGCTGGACGACTATGAGCAGAAACTCAGACGTGTAGAGAAATTCTACAGCAAGGCACTGAACAAGATTGGTTGGAATAAATATGAACGTATCAACGTAGAGTTAAGCAACCAGATTATTTGTACGAAGAGAAAATAAAACTATATAAGATATGGCAACAACAGATTTTATTGCGGCTATTGAATTAGGATCATCCAAAATTGCTGGTATCGCAGGCAAACGTGATACCGATGGCAGCATCTCCGTGCTAGCCTATGCACAGGATGATGCCTCGCAGTTTGTGCATAAAGGCGTGATATTCAATATCGACAAAGCCGCAACTGCACTGAGTGACATCATTATCAAGCTGGAAACCCAGCTCCGTAATTCTTCTATCGCCAAAGTGTATGTTGGCGTGGGTGGTAAGTCGTTGCGAACCATCGAGAACCAGGTGAGCCGAACCGTAACAGGTGAGGAAAAAATCTCAGAAAAACTGGTGGACTCTATCAGCGACGAAAACCTGGCGTATCCTTACGATGACTTCGACATCTTGGATGTTGAGCCACAGGAATACAAGATTGACAACCGTTTAGTAGCCGACCCAGTGGGTGTGGCAGGCAAAGATATCACTGCCCATTTCCTCAACATTGTAGCCAGGAAGATGGTGAAGAAAAATCTGGAACTGTCGTTTCAACAAGGTCATGTAAAGGTGGCAGAATTAGTGTTGGCTCCTAAAGCTTTGGGCAATGCCGTGCTGACGGAAACCGATCGTCGATTGGGTTGTGCCTTAGTGGACTTAGGTGCCGAAACCACTACTGTAAGTGTTTATAAGAATAACATTCTGCGCTACCTTACTGTTATTCCTTTGGGTAGTGAAAACATCACTCAAGACATTGCCTCACTGCAAATGAGCGACGAGGATGCCCGCCAGTTCAAGATTCTCTATGGTGATGCATTGGCTACTGAAGAGGAAATCGACAAGAGCGAGGTTTATGAGTTGGAGAATGGGCAAACCATTTCGAAGGATCTCTTAGGCGACATTGTTTCAGCCCGCATCGAAGAGATTTTGGTCAATGTATGGAACCAAATCCAAATCTCTGGCTATGATGACAAGCTTACGGCAGGTGTATTCTTCACGGGTGGTGGCTGTAACCTGAAGAATCTGGAAGAAGCTTTCAAGAAAATTGTGCGTGATGACCGACTGAAGATCAAGACAATCAAGTTTATCCCAGATGTTGTGAGAGGCTATGGCAGTGAACTTAAACGCAATGGAACACTCTGCACACTGTTTGGTTTGCTGCTTGCCGGCAAGGATAATTGCAGTTTAGAGAAACCTGAGCCTAAGATTGAGGTTGTTCAGCCTAAAGAAAATGTTCAGCAGGATATGTTTGCAGATGACAAGGATCTGAAAGATCAGGAAGCTGTCATTCTGGCTAAAAAGGCTGCTGAAGAAGAACGTCAGCGCCAACTCAGAGATACTGAAGAGGAGAAAAAACGCAGAGCCGAAGAGGCTGAACGTAAGAAAAAGGAGCGTGAACGCAAGAAGAACAGCTTCTTCAACAAGGTGAAGAGAGGTTTCGACTCAATGACTGGCGAGCTCTTTGGCTCTGAGGATAACAGTGACAAGATGACTGACTAAAGAAAATCAAACATTATGGAAAATATAGTAAACTTTGAATTCGATTCCGACCCCAACGAGAGTCCTAAAATCATCAAGGTCATCGGCGTGGGTGGTGGCGGCGGCAATGCCGTAAAGCACATGTATCAGGAAGGTATCCATGATGTTACCTTCGCCCTTTGCAACACCGACATGCAAGCGTTGCGTCAGTCGGAGATTCCTGTGAAGATTCAGTTAGGTCCTAAAACCACAGGCGGTTTGGGTGCAGGAAACGATCCTAAAGTGGCTCGTGAGGCTGCTGAGGAAAGCATTGATTCCATCAAGAATCTGCTGAATGACGGCACACAAATGGTGTTTGTTACAGCTGGCATGGGTGGCGGCACAGGTACGGGTGCTGCTCCTGTAGTGGCTCGTGTAGCGAAAGAGATGGACAAGCTGACTGTGGGTATCGTTACCATTCCTTTCCTCTTCGAACGCAATCGAAAGATCATGCAAGCTTTGGAAGGTGTGGAGGAGATGCAGAAGAACGTGGATGCATTACTGGTAATCAACAACGAGCGTTTGCGTGAGATCTATACAGATGGCATTACCACCATGCGCGAAGCCTTTGCCAAAGCCGACGATATCCTATCGGTGGCTACAAAGAGTATTGCTGAGATGATTACCATGGAGGGCAACATCAACCTCGACTTCCGTGATGTGAAGAAAATCCTCAAAGACGGTGGTGTGGCCATCATGTCAACTGGCATCGCAAAGGGCGAACGTCGCTTGAAACATGCTATCGATGCAGCGTTGAAATCGCCATTGTTGAACGACAATGATATTTCTAAAGCTAAAAAGATTCTGTTCAATATATCTTGGTGCAAGGATGCTCCTTTGCTCATTGAGGAAACCAACGAGATTGACAGTTTCATGGAGAGTCTCGACAAGAACATCGAGGTGATTTGGGGTGAGGCTGAAGACCCTTCATTAGGCGAGAATGTGAAATTTACTGTTCTGGCCACTGGCTTTGGCTCTTCCAGTATTCCAGGTATGGAACAACTGCAACAACAACGTTCGAAAGAAGAAATCGAGGCCCAAGAGGAACGAGAAGCACAGGAGCAGGAACGAATAGACCGTATCTATGGTCGCAACACGCAGAAGAAGCGTCCACATCACCTACCATACGTGCTCAATGCTGAGGATTTTGATAACGACGAGCTTTTGCAGGCCATCGAAAGCAGTCCTACATACCTTCGTAACCGTACAACACTCAACCAGTTAAAGGAGAAATCAACGCAGACTAACAAGCCTGAGTCTGAGGATCCTGTAGAGGATAGTGGTGTAATTACTTTTTGATTGACAATTGACGATTGACGATTGACGATTGACAATTGACGATTGAGCTTTGCTCTAGAAAGTGACAATTGAGTGATTATTTAGTTTATCAATTTTTAATTTATAGAACTATGTTATTCGACCAAATTAGTAAAGACATCATCGCTGCCATGAAGGCACACGATAAAGTGGCGCTGGAAACCCTGCGCAACGTCAAGAAAGTTTTCCTGGAAGCCAAGACTGCTCCAGGAGCCAACGATACATTAGAAGATGCAGATGCCTTAAAGCTCATCCAGAAGCTGGTGAAACAAGGCAAAGATGCTGCCCAGATTTATGCACAGCAAGATCGTCAAGACCTCGCAGATGCTGAGTTGGCACAAGTAAAAGTGATGGAAGGCTATCTGCCTAAACCACTATCCGATGAAGAACTTACCGAGGCTATCAAGCAAATCATCACCGAGACTGGTGCCACCAGCATGAAGGACATGGGTAAGGTGATGGGTGCTGCAACCAAAGCACTCAGTGGCAAGGCTGAAGGACGTGCCATCTCTGCCAAAGTCAAGGAATTGTTGAGCTAATTATAGGTAAGACTATATAAATTTGCCTTTTTTATTCCTGAAAAGCAAGGTTTGTGCCAAAAAAAATGGTCAAATCTTGCTTTTGTGTTTCCTTTACACTACCTTTGTGTCAATTATAACCTTAAATTAAACCTGCAGGATATGAAAACAAACAGAAGAAATTTCCTGAAAAGCCTGGGCGGACTGGCATTGTTTACCATTGTGCCACGTCCTGTGTTGGGCATGGGCTATATGGCTCCATCTGACCAATTGACCAAAGGCATTATCGGTGTAGGCGGAATGGGACGAGGACACGTGAAATATGGTGGCACACGTCTGGTAGCTATCTGCGACGTTGACCGTAACCACCTCGAAGCGGGCAAGAACCTCGTCAACGAGTCAATCGCTACTTACCATGATTTCCGCGAGTTGATTTACGACCCCAATGTGGATATTGTCCACATAGCCACCCCTCCCCATTGGCATGCATTGATGACCATCGAAGCTGCAAAGGCTGGCAAAGACATCTGGTGTGAAAAGCCAATGACCCGTACCATCGGTGAGGGAAAGCGCGTGGTAGAGACAGTTCAACAGTTCGGTCGCATGTTCCGTTTGAACACCTGGTTCCGTTTTACCGACCAGTTCTATGGTCTGGGAACCCCTGTTAAACCATTGAAGAAGTTAGTACAAAGTGGCTTGCTTGGTTGGCCTTTGAAGGTCACAATCAGCAAATATACAGGTTTCGACTGGAAGTTCTATTGGGTGGGCAAGGAAGATTTGGAACCTATGCCTATACCAGCAGAGCTCGACTATGACCTGTGGTTGGGTCCGGCACCAGAAAAGCCATATAATCCTCATCGTGTACATCAAACGTTCCGAGGCTACTGGGATTACGATGCAGGTGGTCTGGGCGATATGGGTCAGCACTACATCTATCCCGTTCAATATCTCTTGGGCAAGGACGACACGAGTCCTGTCAAAGTGGAAGTGGATGCTCCTCAACAGCATCCTGATGCAGTGGGCACTTGGCGAAGCATCACTTACACATACGCTGACGGCTGTCAGATTGTGCTTTGGGGTGGCGATTATGGCAATCCCAACACACCATACATCGCTGGTCCGAAGGGCAATGTGTACAAGAACTTCGTTTGCGACATCCCAGATTGGGAGAAGAAGTTGGCGGAATATCCCGATCCAGAACCTCAAGTAACCGATTTCATGGAGAGTGTGCGCACTCGCAAGCCTTTTGCCCTGAATGAAACCAAGGGCTTCCGTTCAGCCACCATCGTGAACATGGGTGCATGTGCACTCCGTCTGAACCGAACCTTAGAGTTCGATCCAGTGAAGTTGCAGTTCATCAACGACGATGCTGCTAATCGACTGATTAATCAGCCTATGCGAGGAGAATGGAGTTTATGATGAAGAATGAATAATTAAGAATTAAGATTTAATTATGAAAAAACATATTCTTTTAGTAATATCGCTCTTGGTAACTTGCATGCTATTTGCCCAAGGTCCAGCAAACCGTACGGCAAAGACAGTGGCTGCCGATGTGTTGGCTCAGATGCCAGCCCAAAACCAAGAGACATTCAATAGTCTGATGAACGATTTGGCTGAGAGTGGTGAGGAAGCAGTGCTCACCCTCACACAGATGCTCAAGGCTCCAGGACAGGGTGGCAATGCCCAGGTGGAATATGCCCTGAGTGGTTTGACAGCTTATGTCAGCGCTCCAGGTCGAGAAACACAGAAAAACATGGTTGCTACAGCTCTCACCAAGGCTGCTGCTCAGGCTACCAACGCCACCGTGAAGGCTTTCTTGGAGAACCAGGCAAGCATGCTGAACCGTCCTTATGAAATGTCAGAGCCTCAACTGCCTGCTTTGGCTGTAGCACAACGTAATGCCAAGGCTGCTATTAAGAGTGGCAAGACACAAGACCGCATTCAAGCTATGCTGCAAGTATTGAGCCTATTACCCGCAAAAGATGCACAAAAGACGGTTCTTGCTGCACTGAAAGACAACAACAAGGATTATCGTGATGCACTGCTGTATGCTGCGTCTCCTAAAGCCGACAAGGATTTCTACAATACGCTTGTCAAAACCATGCTGAAGGCTAAACCTGAAGTGCAAGCCGACATCTTGAATTTCCTGGCTTCCGAGGCCAACGCCAATGCCGAGAAACGTGAGATGGTGAGAACTTCCGAAGCTAAATGGGATAACCCAACATTAGGCATTCTGCATAATTTCGTGAAGACCAGTGGCAATTTCGACATCGTAGAGGCTGCTGTAAATGCTTTGCGTAACATTGGCGACAGCTCGTCCATCCCTGTCATTGCCTCTTTGCTGAGTAAGAACGACAACAAGTATGTAGCTTTGGCTCAGACAGCTTTAGCATCTTACAACGGTAAAATCAACAGCGATGTGGCTAAAGCCATTGGCGATGCAAGTGCTGCAGGTAAGATAGCTGCCATCGAACTGTTGGCAGGTCGTAAGGCAACAGTGAACTTAGGCTCTGTATTGGCTTTGACTGATAACGCCAATGCCGATGTGAAGACCGCTGCTTATAAGGCACTGAAAGACTTGGTAAGCCCTCAGGATTTCGTGAAAATGTGTGGCTTACTGGAAGAAGCCCCAGCTGATGCTTATCAGGCCATGCAACAAGCCATTACAGCTACTTTGGCTGGTCAGACTCCTGCCCAGCAGGTGCAGGCCATCAGCCAGCGCATGAATCAAGCTGGCACAGGCAAGGGTTACCTTTACTACCCAGTTCTTGCTGCCACAGGCGACCCATCAGCCCTGCAAATCATTACCAACACCTTGGCTTCAAACAGCCAATCGGTTAATGGCCAATCAGCTTTCCAGGCTCTCCTCACCTGGGATGGCATCGAGGCTGCTCCTTATTTATATAATATCGCACGCAATGCCTCTGGTCAGCAGTTCGAGCAAGCACTGAATCGCTACATCGAATTGGGTTCATCAGAGACCCTCACAGGCGAGAATCAACTGCAACTTCTGCGTCAGGCCATGGAATTGGCAAAAACAGACCAACTGCGCAATAGAATCTTGGAGAAAGTTGACAAGACTGGCACATTCTTAGGTATGTTGTTTGCAGGTGAGTTCATCAACACCCCTGCTCTGCAACAAACTGCAGCTACAGCAGTAATGGACATTGCAGTGGCTCATCCTGAATATAATGGTGCTAACACGCGCGCATTATTAAATAAGGTGGTAGAGGTTCTCAGTGGTGGCGATGCCGACTATTTCAAGCAGAACATCAAGAAGTACTTAGAAGAGAACCCTGCTGATGAAAAGGGCTTTGTAAGCATCTTCAACGGCAAGGACCTTACTGGTTGGAAAGGCCTGGTGGAAGACCCCATCAAACGTAGCAAGATGAAACCAGCTCAGCTGGCTAAGGAGCAAATCAAGGCAGACGAGCAGATGCGCAAGGACTGGATTGTGGAAGATGGTTCTTTGGCATACATTGGCACAGGTTATGATAACCTCTGCACAGAAAAACAATATGGCGACTTCGAAATGTTGGTGGACTGGAAGCTCGATCCGAATGGTGCTGAGCCTGATGCAGGTATTTATCTCCGTGGTTCGCCACAGGTGCAGATATGGGATACAGCCCGTGTGGATGTTGGCGCTCAAGTAGGCTCTGGCGGTTTGTATAACAACAAGAAGAACAAAGATATCCCATTGGTAGTGGCAGATAACCCATTAGGCGAGTGGAATTCATTCTACATCAAAATGGTGGGCGACCGTGTAACGGTGAAACTGAACGGCATCTTGGTTGTTGATGATGTGATTCTCGAGAACTACTGGGATCGTTCTCAACCTATCTTCCCCATCGAACAGCTTGAGTTGCAGGCTCATGGCAGTAAGGTATGGTTCCGTAACATCTATGTGAGGGAACTGAAGCGTGCAGAGGCATTCCAGCTCAGCGAACAGGAGAAGAAAGAAGGCTTCAAGGTGTTGTTCGATGGTACGAACATGTATCAATGGACAGGCAATACCGTTGACTATACCATCGAGGACGGTTGCATCAGCATGAACCCAAGCAAATCGTTTGGTGGCAACCTCTATACAGTTGACGAATATGCCGACTTCATCTACCGCTTCGAGTTCTGCCTCACCCCTGGTGCCAACAATGGCGTGGGCATCCGTACCCCAATGGAGGGCGATGCAGCATACGTGGGCATGGAGATTCAGATTCTCGACTGCGAGCATCCAACCTATAGCTACATCACACCATTGCAGCATCATGGCTCTGTGTATGGCATCATCCCAGCCAAGCCAGACCATCCAAGTGCATTCAAGCCCGCTGGCCAGTGGAACGAGGAGGAGATTTATGCTAAGGGCGATTACATCCGCGTAACGGTGAACGGACAGGTCATCAACGAGGGTAACATCCGTGAGGCAACCAAGAATGGTACAGCCGACAAGCACGAGCATCCGGGTTTGTTCAACAAGTCTGGTCACATCGGCTTCCTCGGCCACGGTTCGCCTGTGAAGTTCCGCAATATCCGTATCAAAGAACTATAAACTTTAGGCTCTAAGTAATTTTTGTTAAACAGGCTGCATCAGGATGTGAATCCAGGTGCAGCCGCTTTAAATCCTTACAAATGTGTAATCAGTTAGGTTTTAATCTTAAATATTGAAGAAATTATGCACAACAGAATCACTGAGGGCTACATGCCTTTCATGGGATATCAAACCTACTACCGAATAGTGGGCGAAGCATCGGAGAAAGCACCTTTGTTGTTGCTCCATGGTGGTCCAGGAAGTACTCATAACTATTTCGAGGTGCTCGACTGCATAGCAGACACGGAGCGACAGGTTATCTCTTACGACCAAATAGGCTGTGGCAATTCCTATCTCGATGGTCACCCCGAACTGTGGACGCAGAAAACCTGGATAGACGAGCTCATCGCCATTCGCGAATATCTTCATTTAGACACCGTGCATATACTTGGTCAGTCGTGGGGAGCCATGCAGGCCATTGCGTATGTGATAGACCACCAGCCCCAAGGAGTCAAGTCGCTGATTCTCTCTTCTGGTCATGCCTCCAGTAGCTTGTGGGCAAGCGAACAACACCGTCTCATCAAAAATTTGTCGGAGGAAGACCAGAAAGCGATAAGTCAGGCTGAAGCTACTGGCAAATGGGATGATCCTGCCTATTTGCGGGCCAACGACCATTACTTTGAGCGATTTGTAATCAGTGTAGATGAAAACTCACCAGAATGTATCAAACGTCCGAAACGCTCTGGCACAGAAGCCTATCTCTATGGTTGGGGTCCCAATGAATATCAGCCTCTTGGCAGCCTGAAAGACTTTGAGTACACTGATAAGCTATACCAGATTTCTCAGCCTACGCTTATATGTAGTGGCACAAACGATATCTGTACCCCCGTTGTTGCAGCTTCTCTTTATGAGCATATACCTCACAGCCAATGGCATTTGTTCCGGCACTCCCGTCACACCTGCTTCATCGATGCTTACGAGGATTATTGCCAAGTGCTCACCCAATGGTTAAAAGATCATGAATAAAAAATAGTTATGAAAAAGACGACATAGCTGTTGACCCATAAAAGAGGATGTGCCTTTTTCGACACATCCTCTTGTTCTTTATTCATTCGCAGCCCTGTAGATGCTCAAGACATCCTCATAGGCAAGCTGCTTGAAATTACCATTGGTAATGGTTTTGCCTCGCGAACATTTCTCAGCCATCAGCAAGAGCTCCTCTTCTGTAGCCTTTCTACCAATCAATGCAGGAATGCTGGCTGGCATACCTATCGAATGATAGAAAGCACGCATGCGGTTCACACCTTCACGTGCAGCCACTTCATCATCTATTGCATCCACATCCATCACCTCTCTGGCGAAACGTGCAAAGCGAGCCACCTTGGCATCCATCACATAATTGGCCCAATGGCACCAGAGTGAAGCCAAGCCAGCCCCATGAGCCACACCATAAAGGGCACTCAGCTCATGCTCCATATTGTGCGTTGCCCAGTCGCCAATCGTACCACAGCCCGTCAAGTCATTGTGTGCCAAGCTTCCAGCCCACATAATCTGACTACGCAGGTAATAATCCTCAGGATTGTCGAGCACCATTGGCCCATACTGTCTTACCGCCTTCAGCAGGGCAATGGCCAATGCATCTGTCACACCCATTTCCTCGTGAGAGAAATAGCGCTCCATCGTGTGCATCATGATGTCAGTTACACCGCAAGCCGTCTGATAGGCAGGCAAAGTGTAAGTACGCTTGGGGTTCATGATGGCAAACTTGCAGCGGCAAAGATTGTCATCATACGACCATTTCAGTTCTCCTTCATCCTTAGTGATCACACTGCCACCACTCATCTCACTGCCAGCAGCAGGAATGGTGAGCACGGCTGCCAAAGGCAAACAAGCAGAAGCTTGGGCTTTGCCAGCGTAGAAATCCCATACATCGCCTGAGTATGGAACGCCTAATGCCATACACTTGGAAGAATCAATCACACTGCCTCCACCTACAGCCAGAATGAAATCCACACCCTCCTTGCGGCACAGGTCAATGCCTTCCTGTGCCTTCGACAAACGAGGATTGGGCACCACTCCACCTAACTTAACATAAGGAATAGCAGCATCTTTGAGGCGTTGCTCAATTTCCTGCAACAAGCCAGAGCGCTCTGCACTCTTGCCACCATAATGGATCAGCACCTTCGTGCCACCGAAACTCTTGATAAGCTGAGGAATCTGCTCCTCTGCATCGGCTCCAAATACCACCTGTGTGGGAGCATAATAGTTGAAATCTTTCATAATTCCGACTCCGATTAAAAGGTTAATACTAAAGATTTAGCAAAGTTAATGCTTTTTGATGCAAATTGCAAGATTCAGATGAGGATAGTGGGAAAAAAACAGTTGGTACGGTCAATATTGTCTGCACTGACAAGCATATACGGAATGGTGATGTCCTGTAGCGCTTGCTTTAGCATTGTTGACTTGCCAACCTGACGAGGATCCGAAATAACTTGAATCTTGTTCCGAGATTCTAAAATTCTCTGTTTTCATTCGTTGATTTGCACTCTCTTTTGATCATCGCAAGAAATAGAGAAAAATTGTACACTTCAAAAAAAACGACACGAATTTTGTAAAAACATCCCGACATCCCGACTGATTTTTGCAAATAACTGATTTGTTGAAAGATATGCGAAAATTTCAAAGCATGAGATACCGTCAACATGCCGTCAACATGCCGACTGGATACTGATTGGAAACAGACAAGTCGGTATGTAATCGGTATGTTGTCGGCATGTTGACGGCATGTCAGAATTTTAAAAAGCGTCATAACAATCAATCTTCCAATATATTACATATTCGAGTCGGGATGTCGGGATGTGTTTTCAAAATTTAGACTAAATTTTTATCGCGTACCTAAAGGCACGCATTCTTATTTCTAATCTCTTTTCCAGCCAATAAATTGGCTGGCTACCCTTATCTGATGCCTAAAGGCATCACTCCAGAAGCTCAATCTGTATATTTATGCAACTGCTCTTAGCACTCCCTTTCTTGTTGCTTCACGAGGAAAAACTATTTCTCTAACGAGGGCGCAAATTTTTCCTAACGAGGGCGTAAAAATCGGGTAGCTTCAACGGGCAAGAGAGTTCCTTTTTCCTGGTCACTGTATATACAACTCCGATTTGCATAAATATACCACTTCAAGCAAGTGACTCGATTACCCGAAGTAAATGGGTCGTTTACTACGGGAAGATGCCCTGCTTACTACGGAAGGATTAACTGATGACATGCTTTATACAAACAACTTGGTTTTTTTGCAAATATGAAAAAGTTGCCTTCACCCTTCACCTTTTCTTAAAACATCTTGATATTGTTGGTTTATCAGGGTGAAGGCAGGTGAAGGCAGGTGAAGGCAGGTGAAGGCAAAACGATACTTATACAGCAATCATCAACACATAGAAAATACCTTTTTTACTGTCTCCTTTCACCTTTGCCTTCACCTCCCTTCACCTCCCTTCACCTC
>CACZRQ010000278.1 GCA_902783615.1 uncultured Bacteroidales bacterium
AAAGATAAGTAAAATAACTCGTATTATTGAGGTTTCTGCAACCCTAATTCAGTTGCCCTTTCTATATAATATACAAAGAAAATAGCAAAAAACGTCGTTTTTGCCTGTCGGTTATGCAAAAACGCCGCATAGTAAATGGAAATAAGTTTAGGAAGTAGGCAAACAAGCTGAGTAATAATGTCCCTTTAGATAGAATATAAAAAAACACATGATTTTTGCCTTCACCCTTCACCTTTTTTAGAAAACCCTTGATGTTTATCATCTATCGTGGTGAAGGGAGGTGAAGGGAGGTGAAGGCAAGGTGAAGGGTGATGAATTACTATGAATTAAAATTCGCAAGCGATGTGATTTCTGCATTGTTAAAATATACGCTCCAGCCAGATTGGAGCAGAGTAACTTTAGTTATAATGAGTTGGTGATTGCCGTCTAAGTATTGTTCTGCCTTCACCCTCCCTTCACCTGCCTTCACCTCCCTTCACCCTGATAAACCAGTAATATCAAAGTGTTTTAAGAAAAGGTGAAGGGTGAAGGCAACTTTTCGTTTTTTTGCGGAATTTTGGTTGTTTACATGCAAGAATCAAATCTGACTTTTGTATAAATGTTGATTCGTGATCTCATAGTGGCAAGATCTGGATAGAGAGTGAACCCTCCCGAAGTAAACAAGCCATCCTTCCGAAGTAAACGACCCTTTTACTACGGGTAATCTAGCCGCATGCCCGAAACAGCATATTTATGCAAAATGGATTTGTATATACAGCAGCCAGTAAGAAGGAACTCTCTTGTCGTTGAGGCTACCCCATTTTTACGCCTCAGTTAGGAAAAACTTGCGCCCTCGTTAGGGAAATATTTTTTCCTAACAAAGCAACAAGAAAGGGAGTGTTTAGAACAGTTGCATAAATATACAGTACAAATTATGGAATGATGCCTTTAGGGGTTATTATCATCCTATTAGTTCACCCCCAAATCTTTAGTTTTTTATGTATAGAGGTCGGAAGCAGCCTTCAGACGACGTTTTATCTCTTCTCTTAATTCGATGGGTACAAGTACTTCTACAGCCTCTCCTAAAGACAGAAGTTGTGTGATTAGTTCTGGGGTGAGACAGACCTTGTACTCAAACTCGCTGAACTTTCCGTGTTGTGTCAGCACCTCTTGTTGCGAGCGATGAAGTGGTAGCGCACGCATGTATTCCACTTGTTTCCCATGTACACGAATGCGTACTTTTTCTGGCTTCAACTCTTCATTTACAAAGATGCCCACCGTATGGGCATAATATTTTCTGGCATCGAAGTCGTTAGGTAGTGTAAAGTGTTTGTGGGTTTTATTGAGTGTGAGGATTCTGTCAAGTGCCACTTGCCGAATGGCATTCTGCTCCTTGAAGAAGCCCAATAAGTACCAATGTCGATGGTAAACCTTCAATGCGTATGGTTGTATGTGAAAAGTTTCATTATGTCCTTCATAGCGTTGGTAGTCAATAATTAGCTCCACATTCTCCTGCATGGCTTCTATGATTGGCGAAACAAAGGCTCCACCTAATGGTATCTCCTCCAAGAGGATTCTGTCCTTCATCTTGTTGTATGTGATAAAATCTTCTGGTACATTGTAGTTATGGAGCAACCAATTGGCGAGTTTGTTGTCATTAAGCACCTCACGATTCTTGACATAATAGACATTACCCTTCGACCTGTCGCACTCAATAACAACGCCAAACATTTCATTTATCCCCTTACGATGCTCATGGAATGTTCGTAATGGTAGTTGGCTATCAGACTGAGGATTATCCTCCCACTTTGCACATATCTCTTCAAAAGAAAGAGGTCCGCTTTCGAGCAATAAGTTCAAAAGCCAAATATATCTATAGTAAGTTTTGCTAATCATAATTCAGGGAACCTTGTGTCAATTGTTTTGTGTATAAGCGTTTACTTTGCTGGTGTGTTCAAATAGAAATACACCGCCATTGCAATAAGTGCCAGTCCTAATGCGCCATAGATGAGGCGCGACTGTTGTCTGCCAAAACGCTTGACGGCATATTGGGCATTCTGGGCTGTGAAGAACCAATCCCAGTTGAATATTGCCGCCAATGCCGAAATCAAACCCGCAATGGCAAAGATTGCCATCATGAAATATGGAGCCATAGCCTTCGAGAATTAGCAGAAATCTTCCATTGTCAGCACACGGGTGCCGTTATCTACTTCTTCAATGGAAACCTTCACAGTATTTCCAGGCAGCAGATCTTCAATGAGTTCTGGCCATTCAATGAAACAGATGGCTCCGCTAAAGAAATAATCTTCATATCCCATGTCGTAAACCTCTTCCAACTTCTTGATGCGATAGAAATCGAAATGATAGATTAATTCACCGGCAATATCAGAACGATATTCGTTGACAATCGCAAAAGTGGGTGAGGTGATGTTGTCTGTAACACCTAACTCTTGGCAAACGGCCTTGATGAATGTAGTCTTTCCTGCTCCCATCTTGCCATAAAAGGCGAAAACAGTGTTGTCGCCCATAGAGTCCACAAACTGGCGAGCGGCTTCTTGAATGTTCTCTAAAGAATCAATCCTAATAGTTTCCATATATCGTTATTTTTTCTTAGTCCTTATTTCCCTGAGCACCATCAGAACCTCGTCTTTCAGACTGTCTGGAATGTTCAACTCTCTTTGCTGTAGGCTTTTCACCCATCCAGGCACATCTTCCTCCTGCATGGTATAAAACACGTTTTTGAATTCTTCCACTTCTTCATCGGTATATTGGTCAGAAGCTTTCCCCTTGTAGGCATCCAGCTCTTCATCGTCATAATAGTCGATGTCTTGTTTGATAACGGGTGTCATACAGTCCAGATTGCAACTTCCACCATCATCCAGTTCGCATGAATCGGCACCACAATCCAAAACCATCTTGACTTCTGGCATCTGGTCGAGTTCCCCATTTGCTACTTTTTTCTGAAGTGAATGGTTCCTGATTATGCCTGCCAAGGCTGCCAAGCCCCCCAATGCTATCAAACTTATCACCAAAATCCACATGTTTTTCCTCTTTTAAGGTGCAAAGATAGCTTTTTTTTATTACCTTTGCAATGAAAACAATTAAAGATATCAAATTATTTGAAGATATGAAAAAGGTGTACAAAGTGGAAGGCATGATGTGCAAGAATTGCCGCAGGCATGTGGAAGAAGCGTTGAACAGCATGGATGGCGTGAAGGCAGTGGTGACCTTGGATCCTCCTCAGGCGGAGATAGAATTCGCTGATGAGGAGCGCTCTTTGGAAGAGCTGCAAGTGTTTGTCTCTGAGGTGGCTGGTAATTATAAATTGAGTGAACTTTAATACTATATGGCTATGAGAAAATGTTTATTGATTTTATCGGTTTTATTTGGCATGCTTATGACAGTGCAGGGTCAATCGTTTGTGATGGCAACCTACAATATCCGTAACGACAATCAGAGTGACTTCAACAATGGTAACGGATGGGTGACACGCCGCGATTATGTGTGTCAGTTGATTCTTTTCCATGGGTTTGACATCTTTGGAACGCAAGAGGGAAAGTATAATCAGTTGGAGGATATGAAGGAAAGACTTCCAGGATATGATTATATCGGTGTGGGTCGTGATGATGGCAAACAAGGAGGTGAATATGCTGCCATTTTCTATCGCACCGATATGTTTGAGGTGCTGGATCATGGCGATTTCTGGCTCTCGCCAATAACTGATCGCCCTAATGTGGGTTGGGATGCTGCATTGCCTCGCATCTGTACTTGGGGTAAGTTCCGCATGAAAGACAGTGGCTTCACCTTTATCTATTATAATCTCCACATGGATCATATTGGCGTTCAGGCAAGATCAGAAAGTGCCAAGCTGATCTTGAAGAGGGTGACAGAGAATCCTGAGAAATTGCCTGCTATGTTGTCTGGCGACTTCAACATCGATCAAAACAACGAGTCTTTCAAGCTGATTGACAACTCTGGCATTATGTCCGACTCTTATCGCATCGCTGATTACAAATACATCACCAACGGTACTTATAAT
>CACZRQ010000279.1 GCA_902783615.1 uncultured Bacteroidales bacterium
ATTCATTGCTTCATCACTGACGGAATATATGGTTCCATCGGTTTATATGCGTATTGATGCCATTCCACTAACACCCAACGGAAAGACAAACCGCAAGGCGCTGCCTACACCTACCCTGAAATTAGACGAAGTGGTAGCACCTGCCACTCCAATGGAGCAGAACATCCTTCAACTTGTATCTGACCTGTTACAACTTTCTGACTTTGGTGTTACCAACGACCTCATCGCATTGGGATTATCGTCGCTTGCTTCTATGCGCCTATCTGCTACTTTAAAGAAGCAACTTGGTGTACAGGTGCTGATGAAGGACATTATGCAGCATCCTACTGTGAGAGAGATTGCAGCTTTGGCAGAAGAAACCAAGGAAACAGTAAAATTGCAACCCTACGAACGTCGGGAATGGTACCCACTGAATGAAAGTCAGCGTGGAATGTATGTAGACTGGATGATGAATCCTGATGCACTGCAGTATAATATACCTATTCTTCTGCACTTCAGAGGCGTTGATGTGGAATTACTGAAGAAGTCGCTGATAGCTGTAGCAGATGCGCACCCCTACATGAAAACGCGTTTAGCCATTCAGGGTGAGGATGTGGTACAGGTAAGAAATGACGAGGCTTCTGTTGAAGTGACAACGGAAGCATTGGCCCACATGCCTGACCGTACGTTCTTCCAGAGCCGTGTGCGTCCCTTCGACCTCATGAATGAGCCATTATACCGCTTCAACATCTTTACCTACGTAGACCATGTGTTTATGCTGTTAGACCTGCACCACATCATCAGCGACGGTAGCAGTAACTATGTTATTGCACATGAGCTGGAGAAGGCATATCGTGGTGAAGTGCTGACACCAGAGACTTATACTGCCTATGACCGTGCATTAGACGAAGAGGCACTGATGCAGTCGGAACGCAAGGAGGAGGCTGAAGCTTGGTTCGATGGATTGGTAGGAGGTATTGAAGCCACTGTATATCCTCATTCATCGCAAACTGACGGAGAACGCAAACAAGGAGTTGTTGATGCTTATGTTGAATCTCATACCATTGACGACTTCTGTAGGAAGCAAGCCTTACCAGTTAGCAGTTACTTCCTCACAATGTTCCATCAGGTGTTGCATCGCATCACCCGTGAGGAGAATACGCTGATCTACTTTATCAGTAACGGACGTTCAGAATTGTTGCTCGACAATTTCTTTGGTGTACTGGTAAAGACATTGCCATCGGTATGCAACAAGTTCCGTGGACAGACATCGGAGATTGCCCGTAGTCTGAACGAACAGATGCAGGAAACTATCCGCAACGACTTCTATCCATTCACAAAACTGGTAGAACGTCACGACCTGAAGGCGGAAATCCTATACAATTATTTCGTAGACCTCCAGACTGATGTATGCTTAGGCGATCATCACAGCGAGGAAATTTATGGTCTGGACTGGGATATGGCAAAGACTCCATTGTCAATTACCATGCTTCGTGCCGATGATGGCGTTGGCTATATTGCCCGCATCGAATATGATGCCACACTCTATTGCCGACAGGACATGGAGACGTTGGGCAATGCCTTCAAAGCCATGTCGGAAAGTTGTTGTACTGCTGCCGGAAATGAGCTGGCAAGTTGTCGTATCGTACTGCCAGATGCATACAACCAGCTATTGCAACTGTCAAAGGGTGAGCAATTGGACTTTGATCCAAACGATACGTTTGTATCGCTGTTTGTGCAGCGTGCTGCAGAAGCGCCCGACGCCATTGCTGTTGTTGACGAGGAAGGCAGCTACACCTACGGACAGCTTGATCAACTCTCCAACGCCCTGGCTGCCGAACTGAGACATCTTGGTGTGGGTGCAGATAACACTGCATCACCTTTCGTCAGCATCATGCTCGGCTACGAGAAAGCATTCCTTGTAGCAGCCATTGGTATTGAGAAGGCTGGTGGTGCCTATGTGCCCCTGGACTATGAATATCCTAATGACCGTCTGCTGTATATGCTAGAAGATAGCGAGAGCCAGGTACTGGTTACAAGCCATGCTATCCTCAATGAGAAGACCAGTGGAGGCGATAAGTTCGAAGCGAAGAACATCTTCTTTATCGACGACTTCCTGAAGAGTGAAAAATCGGCTGCGCCAGTGAACTTCGCCACGCCTAATGGTCTGGCATACATGATCTACACCTCTGGCTCAACAGGAAAGCCCAAGGGCGTAATGATTCCTCATCGTGCCAAGGCAAACTTTGTTCATTTCATCGCCAAGGAATGGCGTTTGAGCAAACAGAGCCGTATTTGCTGCCACTCGTCATTCTCGTTCGATGCATCCATTGAAGATCTCTATCCTGTGCTGACAGTAGGTGGCACGCTTTATACTGTACCTCGCGAAGCACGTAAGGATTTGACGCTGTTGCACGACTTTATCGTCAATAACAAGATCACTGGCGGTTGCTATACCACGCAGTTAGGACTTATGCTGCTGCAGCAGTTCCCAGACCTGCCCGTAGACTATCTTGTGGTAGGTGGCGAGAAAATGGCTGACAACCCATCATGTAACACCCGTCTCATCAACACTTATGGTCCTACAGAGTTTACCGTCGATGCCACTTTCTATGAGACGAAACATGGTCGCGATTATAAGAACATCCCCATCGGACGCCCGCTTGACAACTTATCAGCATTTGTGGTCGACCCTGTTGGGCAGCTTGTTCCCCAAGGTGTAGCAGGCGAACTCTGTATGGCTGGCCCGCAGATAGCCTGTGGCTACTGGCATCGTGAAGAGCTGACTGCCGAGAAATTTGTTGATTGTCCATTTGCAGATGGTAAGATGTATCATACGGGCGACCTCGTTAAATACAACGAAGATGGCGACATTGAATACATGGGCCGAATTGACAATCAGATCAAACTGCGTGGCTTCCGTATCGAGTTAGGTGAGATTGAATCGCTCATCAGCCAGTATGAGGGTGTGCAGATGCAGAGTGTACAAGTCAAGGAGATTGGCGGTGTGCAGCATCTCTGTGCCTACTATAGTGCCGACCGCCAGATTGATGCTGACGCACTGCGCGACTATCTGGCCGAACAACTCACCGACTATATGGTACCCACGGCCTATATGCAATTAGACCAGATGCCACTCACGCCCAACGGAAAGGTGAATACAAAGGCCCTGCCCATGCCTAATGTGCAGGCCGATGAGCTCGTTGCTCCTGTTACGAAGACAGAGAAAAAGCTTTTTGCACTCGCTGCCGAAATGCTGAAGCACGACAAGTTCGGTATTACCAGCAATCTCATTACGATGGGACTCACCTCACTCACAGCTATGCGTTTCACCGTAGCAGCCTTCAATGAATTCAAGGTGCAGGTTACAGTGAAAGACGTGATGCAGCATCCCACCATCCATCAGATGGCAGCTCTCATCGACAGCAAGCGAGAGGAAGAAGGACTGGACAGCCTACAGGAAGATACTCAGTTCTGGCCAGAAGGCAAGCATTACTATTATCCCATTACCGAGAATCAGCGTGGCGTACTCTTCGATTGGGAGATGAACCGCAACACCACCCAGTATAACGTACCAGAAGTACACGTATTTAAAGGTGGCAACGCAGAGAAACTCCGTGACGCACTTATCAAGGTTGTTAATGCCCATCCTTATCTCAAGACCCGCTTCGTACAGCATCAGGGCGACGTGATGCAGATACGTCGCGACAAGGAGCCCGTGAAGGTTCTGATGGAAACGCTCAGTAAAAAGCCCGACACCGCTTTCTTCCAAAACCGAGTACGACCCTTCGATCTCTATCACGACATATTGTATCGCCTTGAGGTCTACACCTATGAAGATAAGGTATACCTTTTCATGGATATCCACCATAGCATTTATGATGGTGCATCCTCTCTCTTCCTCCTTTCCGACATTCAAAAGGCATACCAAGGTGGAGAGGTGGAGCAAGAAACCTATACCGCTTTCGACTTTGCTCTTGACGAACTGCGTCTGACAAAGTCAGAGAAATACGCAGAGGCAGAGGAATACTTCAAGAACCTTCTGGATGGACGTACTACCGCAGTTTATCCACATTCTAATGACGAGAAGGATAGCAGCAAGAATAGCCGCGTCTCACTGGCCATCAAGGGACAAGATATCACAGCATTCTGCCATCAAGAGGCACTCACGGCCAACAACTATTTCCTGACAGTTTTGATGCATGTGCTACATGCTGTTACCCGTGAAGAGGACATCGCCATCACCACTATCAACAACGGACGCTCCGACGTGCGCATGATGGGCATCATGGGTATGTTTGTCAAAACGCTGCCTGTAGCAAGCAGTTCTGCTGATGGTTCGCTGAACGTTGCCGATGCCATCAAGAAGATACAAGAACAGGTGCTTGAAACGCAG
>CACZRQ010000280.1 GCA_902783615.1 uncultured Bacteroidales bacterium
TTCATGGCATCAAGGTCACCATTGTATAAGGTGGTATTGTTAAAGGCCATCACACGCCCCTCGCTATATACCATCGGGATCACCTGATTATCCATCAGGGCAGCAATCTCAGACTTCAGAAGATCACTCTTCACACCCTTCACGCCGTCAAGTGTACCATACTTCTTACCACCAGCACCCTGTGCCATGTTTGCGGTCTCGTCATAAAGCTTACCACAAAGGGCTGCAGCCGGTGCAATATAGAAAGCCTTGGCATCTTCCTCATCAGAAGACATCTTCTCTGCCTCACGGCCTACAATCCAGTTAGCAGTCATCACCACATTCATCAGGCACTGATCGCTGTCACGATAACCTTCTGTATTGGCCTGCAAGTCATCAAATGAATATTCATCAGCATGATCGGTAATCAGCATCACCTTATACTTAAATGCCATCTTTGCCCACTGAAGCAGATCGACCTTGTCTGTAAACACAGCACCAGGTACACAAACGAGACTATAAGCATCCTTCAGGCTCAGACGGTCAAAACCGTTACGCAGGATGTTCTCCACCTCATTAGCGAAACCAGAATCGGCATCGGCAATATCTTCCTTCACCACGTTGATAATACGCAGGTTTTTGACCTTATCTGTACCACAGGTCTTAAAGAAGGAGTCAAGCTGACGATAGCTACGCTCCAAATTCTGGGTGGCATAGAGAGCATCTGTAATACCCTGTTTCAGGACATTCGTATATTTTTCCTCGTCTTGCTTACAAGCATCTGCGAATCCCGTTGCACTCTCAAGACTGGCATCATCAAGCAGTTCAAGCCAGCGCTTAATATCTCTCTTCAGTCCCTCACGCTTATCCTTGAATCGCTTGTCGCTCAGGAACACGTCCTTAGCAGCCTTACGAGCTGGGTTCATATTATCAGCATCGGGCATAAAGCCACGGACAGCATTGAATCCACCAAATGCGGACAAAAGTTTGGAGACATCTTTTCCTTTCTCCTGAAGTTCAGCACCAGCCTGTTGGGCGGCCTGAGCTTTTTGCATCTCTGTATCAGCCATAATTATAATTTTTTCTGTTGCAAAATTAATACTTTTCCAAAATCTATCCCAGGATTTTCCTGGATAATTATTAAAAAATACTGCGACAGGTTATCCCTCTTGCGACATCAAGTCACCGTGAAAAGGTTTACTGTCGCAAACAGGTCAGATTTTCTCTGTCATCATACGGAATTCCACAGGGGTCATACCGATGACCTCACTCATACGACGCTGGAGAGTACGGACAGAGTTGTAACCTGCATCAGCACTGACAGCGGCAATACCATACTCAGGATGATCCCTAAGTAATTGTAAAGCACGTACCAGCCGAAGGTTCTCAAGATACTCTTCCGGTGACTTGAAGATGGTCGAATTACGGAAAAGACGGATGAGACGAGCTTGAGACACTCCCATCAACTCAGCCAGCTCCTTTGTACTGAACTCTGCAGTAACCAGTTTAGGTTCCTGCTCCAAACGGTTCTCTAGCATGGCCAACAATTCTGCATCGTCAACCATATCAGCCTGCATCGTCAAACGGCGTCCACGCTGCATTTCAGCCTTCAGCCAATTGACACGCTGTTTCAGTTCATACCAGGAATTCAACTGCTCACTCATCAGGAGATTACGTCCCAGAAGACGCACATTCTCCATATCGAGCCGCTCATTTTCCCGTTCCAAGCGAGCAATCTCCTTTTCTAAATCTTCTATCTTCTTTGCCATCGTGTATCCGAGTTTTTATTTACTCCGCACCTTCCAACTCGCTCAGCATCGACTGCAGCATCTGCTTCAGTTCATCACGGCTGCCAGCTTCCTTCAGGATATCACGGAGCTTACGGTTCTGTTCAATGCTCTTTCGAATCTTCTGGTCAGTGTCTATCTTCTCCTTCACACCAGAGAGGAACGGGCTGTTCTGAACCAGTTTGCCCTTACCACCCTGAGCCTCGAAGTCACGTAACTCACCAAACTTCAGTGTTTCACTAACCGAGCCACCTTCTGCATCTGTAAAACTGACTTCTACCTTCGGTTTGAAATGTGCAAAGGCATCGTCGATGTTGTGGATATCATCTACAAATTCTGGAGCACCAGCTTCCACATCGGTGGTGTACTGATCGATCATCAAAGTTTTGTTCTGGTCGATCAAACTGACTTTCGCACTAGACTCCTCATCCGGAGCCATCGAAATGAAATTCTCTTTCATTGCCATAGTTGTAAATAGCTTTAAAATGAATAATTATTATTGTTTAACTCTTATTTTTTCGTTTTCTTTTCTTTTTTCTCAGCATTCTCTGCAGGTGCATCGGTCTGACCATTAATAACAAACACGGCATTACCATCCTTGTCAACTTGCACCTCAATCTTGTCACCGGCCTTAACTTTACCGGCAATCATCATCTTTGAGATTGGATGACGAAGTTCTTTACGGATGACACCCAATACGGGACGTGCACCATATTGTTGGTTGTAGCCACGTAACGCTATCGTCTGACGAGCGTCTGGTGTCAATGTCAGTTCGATATTCTGTTCCTCGAGCAACTTCAGCAAGCCTTTCAAATGAATATCAAAGATCTTAGCAACCGTTTTGTCGGTAATCGGCGAGAACGGTACAATCTCTGTCAGACGGGCAAGGAATTCTGGACGGAAGTAACCTTGCATGATATCCATCAACTCATTGTTTTCAGGAATAACACCACTGTTGAATTTCTCCACGATGGTCTGTGCTCCGATGTTCGAGGTAAAGAGAATCAAAGCGTTGGAGAAGTCACCAACACGTCCTAAACGGTCGTGTAACTTTCCTTCATCGAGGATTTGCAGGAACAAGTCGAAAACTGACTTATGTGCCTTTTCTATCTCATCGAACAAAACAACTGAATAGGGATTCTGACGAATCTTGTTCACCAGAAGACCACCCTCTTCATAGCCTACATATCCCGGAGGTGCACCGTAGAGGAGTGCCACCGAATGCTCTTCCTTAAACTCAGACATATCGAAGCGAATCAGAGCACTCTCGTCACCGAAGAGGAAGGTTGCAAGGGCCTTGGCCAACTCTGTCTTACCAGTACCAGTCGGACCAAGGAAGAAGAACGATCCCATAGGCTGTCCTTTCTTGCTCAAGCCTGAACGAGCTTCATAGACGGCATCAAGCACCTTCTTCACGGCATGATCCTGACCCACGACGCGCTTCTTCAGGGTTTCTTCTGCACCCATCAGACGGTCACGCTCCTTCGTCTGCACCTTTCCGAGAGGAATACCAGTCTGCTTTGCTACTACGGCGCTCAAATCATCGCTCTTTAATTCTGTGCGCTGCTCGGCACTCAGTTCTGTCAGTTTATCGAGAATGCCAGCCAGGAAATCAACACGCTCCTGAATGGTGGCTATCTTACTGAAGTCTGTATCTGAATCTACACCAGCTAACAATATACAGCTAACCTTATTAAATAATTCATAATTCAACCAGTCGAGCTCCTTCATCAGCCCCTCATCGGCCTGCTCCTTACCTTCGGAACTGGCTTTGATGGCATCCAATTTCTCACGAAGGCTCTGGATAATACTACCCGTCAAGTCGTTCATGGTCTTCACCTGGGCCATCGTACGGTCAAGCAGGTCAAAGGCTGAGTCAGGAAGCGATTTCTCCGTCAGATAACGCTTAGCCAGTCGGATGGCATCACTCATCACGGTCTCATCTACCGTTAAGCCATGATACTCCTCATAGGCTGGGATAGCGCCTTTAAGGATACGGAGAGCAAGGTCTGTGGTAGGTTCTTCAACGGTTATCTTCTCCAACTTAGAGGTCATCTCCTTATCGGTCTCGATATTTTTTGTATAACCGTCAATGCTCGAAGTTGCCAACAATTGCAGACGGCCCTTGCTCAATTCGTTCTTTAAGATAGAAGAGGCACCGAACAGAGATCCTTGTTTGTCAAACAGCTTGTCGATAGACTCAATAATCAGAACGGCATTAGGCAATGCCTCAACTTCATTGATCACGTTCTTGAAACGATCCTCTACCTCACCCTTGTACTGAGCATCGCCACCAAGGGCAGCAGTATCAAGTTCATAAGCGACAGCACCACTCAGGAAACCTGGGACATGGTCTGCGGCCAGTTCACGAACAAAACCATTAACCAAGGAGGTCTTGCCGACACCGGCCTCACCCGTAATCAAGAGATTGGCTTTTGTCTTGCGACCCAGGATTTCATAAATCACTGATATCTCTTTCTCAAAACCTACGACATTCTCCAAATTACCGGCACGAGCAATGGCAGTCTTATCAACACAGTATTTAGAAAGACTTCCTTTTCCACTGGCTGCCGACGTATGCTTCGTTAATTCAGCACCCTCCATATACGGAGCTTCCACATGAGCACCACCCCCCATCTTAGCACTAATATCAGATGGAGTCAAAGGCAAAGTCTTCAACTGGTCGAAAGTAAAGCCTACACCCGGTGTTACCAAAGAGGCAAGCACACAGACATCTGTACATTCATCAAGATTAAACTTTACCTGATAGGTCTCTGCCTCTTCAAGCACAGCCTGTGCCTCGTCACTATACTCTAAATCTCGCATTGGACGGACAGCACGAGGAGCCAATTGCATCTGAACATCTGCCCAGTCTTGCAAATAGTAATAATCCTTATCCAACTCACTTTCAATGAAGTGTACAAGTCCGATTTCTTTATGAAGAACGGCCTTAAACAGATGCGCCGGATAAATGGCATCACTGCAATACTCCTCTGCGAAGGAATTGGCGATTGATTTTAGTTTTGCGTTCATATTTTATTCTTTATAGTTTTTCTTGGCAAATTTACTAAAAAACGAAAGAAAAGAGCGTCTCAGCACCATCAAAAAGCCATAATTTCACTTTTTTTAACCAAAACAACCTATATCTTTCGATATAAACAA
>CACZRQ010000281.1 GCA_902783615.1 uncultured Bacteroidales bacterium
ATATAAGGCTGAATTTTGTTCTTGATGAACCGCTCAGCCTCGGGCGTACTTAATCCGCCAAGATGAATTGCACCCAAGACAGGGAATTCTATATTGCCATCGTTATCCACAAGATAATCACAGATCGACCCTGGGCCTGTGGTAGTGGTTGTGGTAGTGACACCTCTGGTTGTCTGAGTCAAATTAAAGGGCTCCGATGCCTCTGGTGTCATCGTGAACACCCTGATCTGCAGGATATCCTTAGGCATGATCTTGGCATCGTAAAGGGTTTTTGACCGACTCGGATCTATCTGATCCATGTTTTCGAAATAGTTAACTTTACGCGTGCTCACACAACTTGTGAGTGACATCAAGGTCAACAACAAGGTGCAAACAGAAAAATAACAACATAATACTGAGAATTTCCGCATGATTCTATTTCTTGTTTAGTAGTTTGTACATTTTACTTGTCGTATCAACAGCATTGAGTACCAACATGATGGCAGGAAGCCTAGCATCGTTGCAGAGTGCCTTGATGTCAGACTTGTCGGTCACCCCCGACTTGACCACATAGAGAGTGGCATCTGCAAAAGGAACGAGTTGGTAGGCATCGGTGTATTTCGAGATTGCAGGAGAATCGATAATGACATAGTCATTGGCTGTTTTTGCTTCAGCCATCTGCTTAGCGAAAGCTTCGCCTGCCAAGACATCTGATGGATGATGGATGATGGATGATGGATTTTTGCGTAAGTCGCCATCAATCAGGAAGGTTTTCTTGCCAATGGCATTCAGACTCTCTACCAGATGCTGGGCAATATATGATTTACCATCACCAGGGGCATTGGAAGCGACAAGAATGGATTTCTGACCCTCCTTCAAATTCAACAAGAGATTGGTGCGCAAATCGCGAATAGCATCACCATTTTCCTGAAGGGGTATCTCACCAACGATGGGCAGTTTGGTAGCAGTCTCCAACTCCTGAAGGATATCAATACGCTGTTTGAACATCTGTATGAGGAAAAGAATAACCATAGGAAGCAATATACCTAAGAAGAAGAATACGAAGAGTACTATCTTCTTTTGGGGTTTGGTACTACCTGGCACGACTGCTGGAGCATCATAAAGTTTACCCCTGTCCGTGGTGTTGGCCAGTTCCATAGCCGTCTCTTCACGTTTCTGAAGCATCAAAAGATAGGCGCCTTGTTTGATTTCACGCTGACGACCAATCTCGGTCAATACACGTTCCATCTGGGGGGCACGACCCACACGGTCCATGTATTTGTTATACTCGCGTTGTAAGGTGCTCTGACGCATCACGATAGATTGGCGATCACGCTTCAGGGCTGTCACTATCACGGGATGGAGTTCCTGAATGGACTGGGTGACCCGCTTAAACAGGGGCGACATCTCACTCACGCTCTTGAGCAACTCCTTGCGTTGGTTGACGAGGGTGTTATGCTGTTCCATCAATGAGGCAGTACCTACAGTACTCTTAGAAGACAAACCTGCGACAGCATCAAGACCTGTTCCCAGACCTGCCTGGGCAATGGAAGAGATGGCTGACGGGATAATCTCATAGAGATTAGCTGGATTATTGACATACTCGCTCAGATAATCGTGGAGCTGTAACTCTGTACCAACAGCCACAAGCTGGGTCTCATAGATGCTTTTTTTCCCCATCACCTCTGCTGCATCGACCTCTGGTGTCGTAATCTGGAAATTTTTCTTAGACTTCTCCCAGGCGGCATCACTGAAGCCCAGTTCTTGATCGATCTTTGCCAAGCGGGCATTCACAAACTCATCAGTCTTCAGCGCCTCTTCGTTCTTCTCATCATTGGCACGCTGGTTATAAGCTTCCACCAGTTGGTTGATAAAATCGATGCCTCGTATCGGACTCTCGTCAACCAAAGAGAGGGTCAGCATGTTATTCACTTTCATGGTAGGCGTCTCTGCACTTAGCCTCTTGATGAAAGCATCTGCCGTCCTTGTCGGTGGGGTGATGGTGACCTGAAGGGTATAGCCATCTTCGTAGGCCTTGATCTGTTTGGCAGGCAGTTTGTTTTCTGTTAGCGTCAAGGTACCGGCATCAGTCTTTAGCATGGCAGGAAGAGTGGAGAAGGTCTGAACAGGCAGACGCATCTCGTCACTGTTCTCTATCAGTACAGGCTCCACCTCATAACCAGAACCAACCTTGGTAATGGTGAGGTTTATCTGATGGTAAGTCAAAGGCAATTCACTATCCAACCACTGCACATGGAATGGATCAAGGCTGACCACGACAGGGCTGTTCTGATAAAGCAAAGGCTTACGACCCAGAGTTCTTAAACGATACTCTGTATAGAGACCCAGATACTTGACAACATGGCAAACCAAGGTATTGGACATCAATATCTCTTTCTCAGAATCGATGGCGAAAGATGCCCCGCCACCCAGGCTCCCGCCTATACCAAAAGGCAGGTTATTAAGCATGGCAAGACTGGCAGTAATAGCCGAGTTGCCTTTCTTGGACCTATCAATAATTTCCAGTTTACCTGTAACAGTTACTCTTGTAGGGATGAACCACAGATACAGACTCGGCAGTAACAGACAGGCAAGAATACTGACAATGAACCAGTTCCTTTTCAGCATAAAGAGGTTACATAACTGTTTAAAATCAAACACAGATTCTTCCTCTTTCAATACAACTTTTTTTTGTAATTTCTCATTCATAAAAGATAATCGTTTTCACCTCCAACCGGATAGCATATTACATAGTGATGGCGCGTATCGTTTAAATAGCATATAGATGGCAACACAAATGACAGTAGTCAGGATCGGTGTCATAATATAAAGGAAAAGCATGGCTGACGGAGTATCAGAAAGCTGTAAGAGTCGAAAGGCAACTCTCCCGATATGGTATATGATAAGTGTATGAAGGGCATAGACAAAGAAACAACTATTAACAAACGTATCAGGCACTTTGCCCCACCCTATCTCAAAGAGGTATGAGGCTACGACAACAAAAGAAATCAAACCTATCAGGATAGTCAGGTCATGAATAAACAGATGGTAATCCATTGTATTGGATAAAGTATCCGCTATGGCTATGGGAATGTAGAAGAAAAGAACATACCAGTGCTTTCTAAATCTTTCAACAAAACAGAACTTGTTGATACTGTAATAGGCACCCCATGAAAAGAAAAAGGCAGCAATCATCAGTTGAGTACTCCATCCACCATTTGGTGCCAGCAAAGGGATGTAGAAATACCATATCAGACCCAACGTGACAGGAAAACATATCCTGAATTTCCTGATGAGCAAGAATATAACCGGTGAAAATAATGCCATCACCATGAGATCTCTTACATACCATAACGGGACATCTATCGGATATGGATTCCTGGAGACTTCAGACGAATGACTGTTGACGGGAGACACCAAGATACCTTCGTTCTGGAAATTGGCAAAGAATGTATGGAACAGACGTTCAAGAGACACATGAATCTCCAATTTGTTGGCACTACTTGATAAAGATGAAAGGAACAGAGGCAATAGGATGGCAATAAGATTCCAGAGGAAAAAGGGGATTAGGAGTGACTTTGCTCTTGTGCGCAATTGATGTATATACAGCTCCTTAGTGAACGTTTTCCTGTAAAAAAACAAAAAACCAGAAAAGAAGAAGAACAAAGGCATTCCGACATCTAATGCCGCCTCACTAAAAAAGCGTATCACACAGTCATACCAATCAGGATGGGAAAGGCCATACGTGACACCATCTACTATCAACCCACTCTTAGCAAGATTATAATGATAGAAAACGATACCAACTGTTAGCGGGAAACGTAGGACACTTATCGTTTCTGATGATAAAGACCGTATGCGACTCATCTTTCACCTCCCTTACTTTCCAATACTGCCAGATATTCCTCATGTAAGTGGTAGTATTTCTTCATCAACAAGATATAGCCCAACATCATCAACACAGCCACAACAACCAAATATATCCAACGGGAGAGGACTGTATCAGGAATCACATAGATGAAAACCAAAGAAATCACCATCTGGGAACACAAATAGAAGGAACTGACCGTCAGATGCTTCATCTTCAATTCGTTGACCATCAGCTGATAAGCATGTTTACGATGCGGTTCTCCCAGATTCTCGTGTAATAACATACGATGGAAAATGGTCATCATACCATCGCAACCATAGACCATCATCAGCACAATCCAACAGATGTCTCCTGATGCCAGCATCAGTCTACCCACAAGAAACACTAAAATCATGGCGATACCTATGCTCCCCACATCCCCGGCAAAACACCTTGCCTCAGAACGGAAGTTGAAGAAGCAGAACACTAGAAGGGACAGTCCGACAAACACCAATAAAGACTCTTCCACAAACGCGATCCGCCTGTTCAACAGGAAAAGCGGAATGAGTATTGACAAAGAATAAGCGCCCGTGATACCATTGATGCCATCCATAAAATTATAGATGTTCGTGCCAGTCAAACTCACGAACAAAGCTACCGGTATCATCCACCAAATCTCCCACGACAGCAATCCTATCTCATGGAAAATCAACAACAGGGACAGACACTGTACGAATAATCGCGGAAAGATAGGTAATGAATGTATATCGTCCATGAAACTCACACATGCAGCGATTGTCACACTGGCCAGCATCCAGGGATATGGGAAAGCATACACGATGCTCCAAACCCATAGGGAAACGGTAAAGATAATACCGCCACCTCGCAAAACAATCCTTTGATGGGAACTACGTTGATTGGGTCTGTCAACTATTCCAAAGTAAGCAGCAACCTTGAAATAAACGACTTCCAACGCAAAAAGTACAATGAATATTATGATGTATTTCACCATCAACAGCTCTTAGCCAAAATAAGCATTCTGTTTCTGAAAGCACAAACAATCACCTCCTAACATATAGGCATAAACAACTGTCAACCAATGTGTTAGTAAGCATATTATTCTATTTTGATTATAAAAAGAGGATAGACGCTGAAATCGATTTCCCTTTTATCAGATGCAAAAGTACAACTTATTTTGCAAATAGCAAAATAAATCGTAACATAAATTAAAAATTATGTCTTACTAAAGGTTTCGAATTCTTCGATGAGTTCCCGCTGCTTAACGGAAAGAGCTGATTTTTTCCACTTGGCAAAAGTCGAATTGACAAGGTTTCTCATCTCCTCCTCATGAGACAAGATGGCGAGATACATCATGGCTCGCCATTTCAAAAGACTTGAATCCTGCAACTTCGAAATAGCTGTACGAAGCCGTTGCTCCAAAGGAGCGATGTCTTGCTCCTGCTTAACGGCAGCTAAATAGAGCGCCAATGCCAGTCCTGCTTCTTGAGCCGGCAAGTATGCCTTGATCGGCTGCAAGCGCGCTGCTGTGCGCTTCAGATCTGAGAGCAGTACATAATACTCCTTCTCCTGCTGATATGTAGTGGGAATCTCAAACAAAAGACGCTTTGCCAAATCAAAAAGCAGTTTCTTGTCTTTGTCAACATTCTTGGAGGGTCTCTCCTTCACTTCGCCGGAAGAGGAACCGCCTACCAACTCTATGAGATTCTGCTCCAGTTCGACCGCAGCATACACCACTCCCGGGATGGATACGACAAACTGTTTCTTCCGCTTGCCTTTTACTCGCATAATCATGCCCTCACGACCATCGAACATGCCACCGTTGATACGAATCTTATCACCCGGGCGCAACCGGACCTCCTCTGCGGAGAAATAGGTGATATGCTCACCTGCCTGCTCTGACACAGCGATAAAGTTCTGCATATCATAGTCG
>CACZRQ010000282.1 GCA_902783615.1 uncultured Bacteroidales bacterium
AGGTAGTCGCAAGACCTCTAAGGGCACTGACTATAAGTTCATTGCAGAAGGTGGCATGGGTCAGATGGATATTTACATCACCAAGGAAAATGGCGATGTAGATCCTTACTTCACTGCCGTTGACAGATAAATTACCTATCCTTATTGATAAAACAAGCTCCTCTGATGATTCAGGGGAGCTTGTTTTTTATGTATTAAGGCAAAGCTATTTTATGCGATCAATCAACTTCTTCTGTTTTCATCTACTGCATTAAAGAGAATGCGGTAGAGCTTAATGCGGTCAGTAAACTGATAGAAGAATGAGTGGTACTCCTGAGGTACTTCATCGCCGTCATAAACCAGCTGGAAGTCAGTGGTATCTATCTTACGGCGCCTGATATCGACCTTCTGAAGACCATCATCGAAGTAAAAACGGAAATCGTACTCCCAACCAAACTCCACATCAGGGTTACGGGCATAGATGAAAGCAATGTCGCCATTCTGATGGAAGAGGTACTCTTCGTAATATTGGCGAGCGGCAAAGTTATAGTGGGTGGTCACCAACTCCAGCCAATGCGAAGGCCAAATCTCATGGTCTTCTCTATCACCATAATACATATTCACCGTTTCTTCATGGCCTCCCATACCAGGCAAGTTCTGAGCCACCTTCACTTGGTAATACTCAAAAGGCCTCTGCTGTGCTTCCATCTCTGAAATTCTTTCTTTCACTGCGTAGTAATGGGTGCGAATAACTTCAACACTCTCCTGTGCTTGAGCCAATGGCATACAAAACACCAACATCAGAATACCTATTATTACGTCTTTTCTCTTCATAGCTATCTTGTTTTAGTCACCACAAATATACACTTTTTCTTTCAAATCTCCTTTATTTGAAAAAAAAATCTTAATTTCGTACCGAATTCTAATAAGTAATAAGATGAAGAAACTAATGGTTATGATGGCGATGATGGCAATGTGCTTAGGAGCTTGCACGGAAAACAGCGATAACAAACGCATTGAAGTGGCAGTGAGGACATTGATCAGTCAGTATCCGCAAGCCACTTTGCAGGATGTGTATAAGAGTTTTTATCAAGAACGCTTTGGGCCTGGACACATGATTCCCAATGTGGAGAATGCCAGAAATTACCTGATGAGCGAGACGGAACAAGCTACTGAAAATACAGGAGCTTATTATGAGCCAACAGGTAGTGAAGGTAAATATGTAAGGATTTACCTGAATGCCGTATCGGATGGCAAGATCAGTGCGGAACAGTTGCTCGATGCCTTTGTGGAGAGTGCCAATCATGTGGAGCCTCGCAATGACAAATGGGCTGATCAATGGAACAAGATAGTGGATGTCATTGAAGAGAAAAAGATTCCTGTAACCATGTCGGAAGAATTGAAGCAGTTGCTCAAGGAATGTAGTGAAAAAGAGGAAGCTGTGCACCATAGTGAGACTTACGAAAAAGCCTATCGCCCCCATTATCGTATTGTAGAACATAACATCTTCGAAAAGAATTTGAAAGCGATGCTGGAATAATGGTTCTTTCTTGGTTTTTAATTCTAAAAATACTATATTTGCAAAAACAAAACCAAGAATTGACTATGAACAGAATTTTAATTGTTTTGACATTCATGATGGCAGGCTTGGTGAATCTCCAAGCGCAGACGAAGCATAGTGCAGTGATGGACGGAGGAGGCTCTGGTCCTTACAAGGCCGTGATGACTGACGACGAGGGTTTGCCTGGCTTCACCATCTACCGTCCTGCCGACATCCAATCAGCGAGTAAGGTGGAGGGAGCCCTGCCAGTGGTGCTCTTCGGCAATGGAGGATGCTATCGTAGTTCGCAACCATACGCCAAGTTTCTAACGGAAATTGCCTCTCATGGTTATGTGCTGATGGCTGTGGGACAATGGAGTGAAGAGCACGACCCTGATGAAGCGAAGATTTGGGAGATTGACGACAAACAATCGAGCCTCAAAACCAACGATGCAAAATCATTGATAAATACGGCCTTGAATTGGTTGGAAAAAGAGAACCAACGAGCAGGTAGCGAGTTCTACAACACCGTGAACACCAACAATGTTGCCGCTATGGGCTATTCTTGCGGAGGCATCCAGGCTTTGGTGATGGGCACTTTGGGCGACTCACGGATTAAGACTGTGGTGGGTATGAATACAGGTGCCTTCCAACCAGGCAGTGCCCTCGACGGCATGATTACTAAAGCCGACTTGCAGAAACTCACCACACCTATTATATATATGTTAGGCGGTAAGGAAGACGATGCTGCTCCTAATGGCAGAGACGACTTCAAGCAAATCAACCATGTGCCTGTGGTATTAGCCACTTATCCCAGCGTAGGGCATATCTCTACCTATCATGAGCATCAAGGTGGAACCTTTGGTCAAATGGCCAGAACATGGCTCGATTATCAGCTGAAGGGCAAGAAGGAATATGAGAACCTGTTCAGATACAGTTTTAAAGGCAATGATTTCGAGGGTTGGGAAATCACGCAGAAAGGTTTCGACAAGATAAAGACCATACGCCTTTACGACCAACCTATCAACAATACCGAAGTGGTGCACTCCAACGATATTGGCGAGGTGACGATGTATGAAAAGGTGAATGACCCCACCCTAACCATCTGTTTGCCTGAAACGAGCAAAGCCACTGGAACAGCGGTGATTATCTGTCCTGGAGGGGCTTTGGTTTCCCTCTCATGGCAAAGTGAATTTCAAGACATCGCCCGCTGGCTGAACGCCAAGGGTATTGCCGCCATCGGCTTGAAATATCGCCTGAGGAATGGATTCCCCGACATGAGTAAGGTGGATACCACCAAGGGATTGTCTCGCAGAGTCACTGTCACCGAGTTTGACATCATCAAGAATGCCAATGCCAACCCTTCAGTCATGAAAGGCGGTGATCCTGAAATAGACAATGCCCTGAACGATGCCTTGGAAGCCATGAAGATTGTGAAGGCACACGCCAAAGAGTGGCGAATCGACCCAGATAAAATTGGCTTCATGGGTTATTCTGCAGGTGGTGGTGTGGTGGTGAATGCCACCGTCAAGGCCACCCCCGATTTGATGCCATCTTTCCTCTGTTCACTTTATGGTCCTGCCTTGGATGATGTAATTGTACCCGCTAATGCTCCCAAGCTGTTTATCGGTGTGCATGCCGACCATCCCAGTGTGGCAGCTGGTTGCTTGGCGCTCTTTATGGAATGGAAGAAAGCCGGCGTAGATGCCGAACTGCATATTTATGGCGACAAGACTGGTGGTCTGTTTGGAGGAGGAGGCCCTTCGGCCGACAAGAACACCCCTAATGGATCTTGGCAGGAAGCATTCTACAGTTGGCTGATAGCTAATGAATTTACAAAACAAATAAAATAACAGTCGAAGATTATGAGCAAGCCAAAAGAAAAGAAAGCGGGTAAGCGTATGAACAAGAAACAGCTTACCGAAATGTTGCTGGCATTTTTCCAGCAGCACCCTACTGATGAACTGCCCCAGAAATACATTTTCGATAGTTTGAGGCTGACCACCCATCCGCTGAAGATGCTCTGCATGGAGATTCTGTACGACTTCATTGCCGACGATTTCATCAAAGAGTCGAGCAAGCATCGCTATAAACTGAATAACAGAGGTGTAGAGATGACAGGTACTTTCCAACGCAAGAGCAACGGCAAGAACACCTTCCTGCCTGACGATGGTGGAGAACCCATCTTGATTGCAGAGAGAAACTCAGCTCATGCTATGAATGGCGACAAGGTGAAAGTGGCTTTCTTCGCCAAGCGTAAACGCCACATGCTGGAGGCTGAGGTGGTGGAAATCTTAGAGAGAGCTAACGATACCTTTGTAGGTACCTTAAGCGTATCAAGATGGGGATATGCTTTCCTGGTAACGGAAAGTCGCACGCTGGCCAACGACATCTTCATCCCGAAAGAGAAGCTGAAAGATGGCAAAGACGGCGACAAGGCCGTAGTGAAAGTGGTGGAATGGCCCGATGAATTCAAGAACCCTATTGGCGAGGTGATTGATGTGCTTGGACCTGCGGGTGACAACAATGCTGAGATGCACGCCATTCTGGCTGAGTTTGGCTTGCCTTATACCTATCCGAAACGTGTGGTCACTGCTGCTGAGAAGATCAGCGCTGAAATTTCCGAAGAGGTGATTGCCAAACGAGAAGATTTCCGTAATGTGCTGACTTTCACTTGCGACCCTGCCGATGCCAAGGACTTCGATGATGCTTTGTCTATCCGCAAGTTGGAGAATGGATTGTGGGAAGTGGGTGTACACATTGCCGATGTAACCTATTATGTAGAAGAGGGAGGCATCATCGACAAAGAGGCTTTGAACAGAGCCACCTCAGTCTATTTGGTGGATCGCACCATTCCCATGTTACCAGAAAAGCTTTGCAACAACCTCTGCTCGCTTCGACCAGACGAAGACAAGTTGACTTATTCTGTGATTTTCGAGATGGATGAAGATGCTTACGTGAGGAAATCTCGCATTGCACACACGATCATTAGAAGTAATCGCAGGTTCTGCTATGAGGAAGTGCAGGAAATCATCGAGAACAAGAAGGGTGAATACATGGATGAGATATTGGTATTGGATGGCATGGCCAAGAAATTGAGAGAAAGACGTTTCAAGGATGGAGCAGTGAACTTCGATCGTGTAGAGGTGAAGTTCAAGATTGATGAGAAAGGCAAGCCTTTGAGCGTGTTCTTTAAGGAATCGAAAGATGCCAACAAATTGATAGAAGAGTTTATGTTGCTGGCGAATCGCACTGTGGCAGAAAAGATTGGAAGAGTTGGCAAAGGCAAGAAAGCCAAGACATTTGTGTATCGTGTTCACGATTTGCCAGACCCAGAGAAACTCGAGAACTTGTCACAGTTTATTGGTCGCTTTGGCTACAGACTCAAAACCAGTGGATCGAGAAACGATATTACCAAGTCGCTGAATAACCTGTTGAAAGATGTGCACGGCAAGAAAGAAGAGAATTTGATTGAAAGCATTTCTATCAGAGCCATGCAGAAAGCTTACTATAGCACCAACAACATTGGTCACTATGGCTTGGCATTCGATTTTTACACCCATTTCACTTCACCCATCCGCCGATATCCAGATATGATGGTGCACCGTTTGCTGACCCATTATCTGGAAGAAGAGGGGCGTAGTGCGAATGTAAAGAAATATGAGGGAATGTGCGAGCAATCGAGCAAGATGGAGGAGGTAGCTGCTCAAGCCGAGCGTGCTTCTATCAAGTATAAGCAGGTGGAATTCATGCAAGACAAGATTGGCCAAGTGTTCGATGGTGTGATTTCAGGCATTAGCGAATGGGGCATCTATGTGGAGCTCAATGAAAGCAAATGCGAAGGTTTGGTGCCAATGCGTGACTTGGACGATGATTATTATGAGTTTGACGAGAAGAATTATTGCTTGAAAGGACGCAGGAATCACCATGTCTATCAGTTAGGTGATGAGATGAAAGTGAAGGTGGCAAGAGCGGACTTGGAAAAGAAACAACTTGATTTTGAGTTGGCATAATTTATTAGAAAGCCCCGTCGATTGGCGGGGCTTTTCATTTCTTATAAAGGATATTCCTCGAAAGCATATAGAACAGTGGAGAGATAGCGTTCTCCAGTGTCTGGTAGTAAGGCTACGATAGTCTTACCTTGGTTCTCTGGCCGTTGTGCCAGCTTCACAGCACCAGCCAAAGAAGCACCAGAAGAGATGCCCACCAATAGACCTTCAGTCTGAGCCACCTGGCGACTTGCCAAAATAGCCTCATCGTTTTCAATGGTAAGTACTTCATCCACCACTTCGGCATGGAAATTAGCAGGCACGAATCCTGCTCCGATACCTTGTATCTTATGAGGACCCGATTGTCCACCACTTAATACTGGAGAGCTGGCTGGTTCAACAGCCACAATTTTCACATGAGGATTATGTTGTTTCAATGCTTGTCCGATGCCACTCACTGTGCCACCAGTACCAACACCAGCCACAAAGATATCCACCTGGCCATCGGTATCGCGCCAAATCTCTTCGCCAGTTGTTTTCACATGAATTGCTGGATTGGCTGGATTACTGAACTGTTGAGGAATCCAACTGCCTGGGGTAGATGCTTGCAACTCCTCGGCCTTGGCGATAGCACCTTTCATGCCAGCTGATCCTGGTGTCAACACGACTTTCGCACCTAATGCCTTCAGCAGATTACGACGCTCTATGCTCATGGTATCGGGCATCGTAAGGATTAGTTTATAGCCTTTGGCTGATGACACAAACGCCAAGCCTACACCAGTGTTACCACTTGTGGGCTCGATGATGGTAGCTCCTGGTTTTATGATGCCCTTTGCTTCGGCATCCTCAATCATAGCTAAAGCCACACGGTCTTTCACACTGCCTGCAGGGTTAAAATACTCAAGTTTTGCAATAACGGTAGCCTGCAAACCTTTCTTCTCACTGAAATTCTTCAGTTCCAATAATGGGGTGTTTCCCACTAACTCTGTTAGTTGTTTCGCAATTTTTGCCATAATATATCTGTTTAAAGGTACTAAAAAAAGTTTTGTCACAGCAAAGTTATGGCTTTTTTATTAATATTGTACACAGAAAGCCAAAATTCTCAATTATTCTCCGTAAATTTGCACTCTAATATACATTATTACTATGCAAGTAAGTAATTTTTCAGATACATTGGCCACCGTTGTAAAGGAGCTTTCAGACAGTCAGCTTTATCAAGGTCTGTTCCATCGTCATTCAGATGACAGCCCATTACCATCGGCAACAACCATCCATCAGTTAGTTGAAGAGCTGAGAGCTTTGCTGTTTCCCGGCTATTTTGGCAATTCAGCCGTAAATAGCCGTAATATAGTCTATCACATTGGTGTTCATACAGAAAAAGCTTTCAATCTGTTGAAAAGTCAAATTCTGGCAGGACTATGCTTTGATGAAACAGATGAGAATTGTGGATGTACAGATTGCCAACAACAGGAAGCTAACCAAATAGCCTTACAGTTTATGGCATCCTTACCTGAATTGAGACGCATTTTGGCTACCGATGTGGAAGCCATGTTCAACGGCGACCCTGCAGCCCACAATTATGGTGAGGTTATTTCTTGCTATCCAGCCATCAGGGCCATCACAAACTACCGCATTGCCCACCAGTTGCTATTGTTGGGAGTACCCCTTATTCCTCGCATCATCACTGAACAGGCTCATAGCGAAACAGGTATCGACATTCATCCAGGTGCTCAGATTGGACACAGTTTTGCCATCGACCACGGAACGGGTGTGGTGATTGGCGAGACCTGTGTGATTGGCGATAACGTGAAGCTATATCAGGGTGTTACTTTAGGTGCCAAGAGTTTCCCATTAGATGCTGATGGCAAGCCCATCAAAGATATTCCCCGCCATCCTATTTTGGAAGATGATGTGATTATCTACTCCAATGCTACCATCTTGGGGCGCATCACCATTGGTAAAGGCGCAACCATAGGTGGCAACATCTGGGTGACAGAAAATGTGAGGCCTGGAGCCAGAATTACTCAAAACCGTGCCAAAGAAATAGACAATTTTAAGAATTATGCAATATAACGAAAACTTTACATTGATTGCCAAAACCTTCCAGGGATTGGAAGAGGTATTGGCGAAGGAGCTGACTGCTTTAGGAGCTGAGAACGTGGAGATTGGCAAGCGCATGGTGAGCTTTACAGGTGACAAGCGTATAATGTATCTCACCAACTTTTCCCTGCATACTGCCTTACGCATTCTCAAACCCATCAAACAGTTCGAGGCCAACAATGCCGATGAGGTTTACGAGGCAGTGAAAAGCCTGGCTTGGGAGGAATTCTTATCTTTTGACAAGACATTTGCCGTAGATGCCACCGTGCATAGCGAGGAGTTCCGTCATTCTATGTATGTCAGCTATAAGGTAAAAGATGCCATCGCTGATTATTTCCGTGACAAAGAGGGTAAACGCCCCAGTGTCAGTGTAAAGAACCCTGATATCATGCTCAATATCCACATCAATGACAACCAATGCACCCTTTCGCTCGACTCTTCTGGCGAATCGCTGCACAGACGAGGCTATCGCTCTGAAACAGGCGAAGCTCCATTGAATGAGGTGTTGGCAGCTGGATTGATCATGATGACTGGCTGGCAAGGTGATACCGACCTGATAGACCCAATGTGTGGATCTGGTACCATACCTATCGAAGCCGCATTGATTGCCAAGAATATGGCTCCAGGAATCTTCAGGACCCAAGGTTACGCCTTTGAACGTTGGCCTGACTTCGATGCAGAGTTGATGGAATCAATCTACAATGATGAGTCGCAGGAACGTGAGTTTGAACACCATATCTATGCTTACGACAACAACCCTAAAATGGTTGCTACGGCTCGTGGGAACATCAAGCGGGCAGGTATGACACGTATCATTGACATCGAGATGAGAGATATCAAAGACTTCGTGCAACCTGCAGAGAAATCGGTGATGATTACCAACCCACCATACGGTGAGAGAATTTCGTCTGACAATATTCTGGAACTGTATGCTACCATTGGCGAACGACTGAAGCATGCTTTTGTGGGGGGGCAAGCATGGGTGCTGAGTTATCGCGAAGAATGTTTTGACCAAATTGGCTTGAAGCCTACCCGTAAGATTGCTGTGCTGAATGGCGAGTTGGAATGCTCATTCCGTGAATATGAGATTTTCGAGGGCAAATATGTACACTTCCGTGAAGCAGGTGAAGAACTGGATAAGAATAAAGATGAAAATTCAGATGAAAAGCCCAAAAAGCGATTCAATAAAGACAAGTGGCTTACACCTGAAGAACATCGATTGGCTGAGCTGGAGCGCTACGAAAAAGCTGAGGCTAAGCGTAAACGCATAGAAGAGGAAAAGTTGCATCCTGAGCTGAAAGCGGAGCACGAAAGACAATTCCATAAAGAAAACGACAAAAAGTCTTTTGGTGACAAGAAACCTTTCAAAAAAGACGGCGAGGGCAAGTCATTCAGAAAAGACGGTGAACGTAAGCCTTTCCGAAAAGACGGAGAACGAAAACCTTTCAAAAAGGATGGCGACTCAAAACCTTTCCGTAAGGATGGCGGCAAGAAGTCGTTCGATAAGAAAGGCAGTGGAAAACCTCGCAAAGAATCTTATCCAGAACGGAAAAAGCGTGAACAGAAAGAGAAAGGGGAATGATATGATAGAAATGATACATCGTGTTTGGAAAAAAATGGCAGTGCTTATGGCTGCTGCCTTGACAATGGGAAACCTTATGGCTCAAGAACTGAAGATGCCTACCCTGGACGATTTGCTGCCAGGTGGTGAAACTTATCGCTATGCAGAGAATATCTACGGTCTGCAATGGTGGGGAGATGTGCTGGTAAAGCCAGACATAGACCGTATTTCTACTGTGGATCTGAAAAATGGAAAAGAAACCGTGCTCCTAACTGTGGAACAGGTGTCTGATTTATTGAAACAGAACGGAGTGGAAATGAACCTGCCCTCGCTTCAAAGTGTGCAATTGCTTTGGCCAGGCGAAACCAAGATGCTGATCCGCACACGTACGGATTACTTTGTTGTGGACTGGAAAAGCGGCAAAATGGTAACCAAGCAATCAATGCCAAGAGGAGCAGCCAGTGCCGATTTCCATAGTGAAAGTGGCAACTTGGCTTATACCATAAAGAACAACCTCTATGTAAATGGCAAGCAACTGACAAACGAACCTGATGGCATTGTGGTGGGTCAGAGTGTACACCGTAATGAGTTCGGTATTAATAAAGGTACGTTCTGGAGTCCGAAAGGCAACCTATTGGCTTTCTACCGTATGGACGAAAGTATGGTGACAGAGTATCCTCTGGTGGACATCGATGCCCGAGTGGGTGAGCTCACTCCTGTACGCTATCCGATGGCTGGCATGACTTCTCATAAAGTAACTGTTGGAGTTTACAATGTGGCCACAGGCCAGACTCTTTACCTGGATTCAGGAGATCCCACAGACCGTTACTTTACCAATATCAGTTGGGCACCCGATGAAAAGACCATCTGGCTCGTAGAGCTGAATCGTGACCAAAATCACGCTAAGCTCTGCCAATATGATGCACAAACGGGCAAGCTGATGGGTGTGTTCTACGAAGAAGAAAATCCGAAATATGTAGAACCTGAGGATCCAATTGTGTTCTTGCCTTGGGACAATACCAAGTTTATCTATATGAGCGAGCGTGATGGTTTCAAGCATCTTTATCTGATGGACACCCAGACAAAAGTTTATCCAGAGAAACGCAATGTGGCAGGTTCTACCTACAAAGAATCGTTCAAAACTACCCAGCTGACAAAAGGCAACTGGCTGGTACAGGACATTTTGGGCTTCAACAACGCCAAGAAGGAGATTGTGTTTGCCTCTACAGAAGCATCTCCATTGCAGACCAATATCTATAAGGTGAATGTCAAAACTGGTGCGAAGACTACCCTGAATGGATATGAAGGTGTGCATAGGGCACAATTATCTGCTTCGGGCACTTACTTGATTGACAGTTACTCTACTCCTACAGAAGCTCGCAAGATTGATGTGTATGACACCACAGGGAAAGGTAAGGATAAAGCTATCAACCTGTTGACTGCTGAGGATCCTTTGAAAGGCTTTGTTCTGCCACAGATTGAGACAGGAACAATCAAAGCTGCAGATGGCAAAACCGATCTTTATTATCGCATCTGCAAGCCTGCTGATTTCGACCCCAATAAGAAATATCCTGCCATTGTTTATGTATATGGTGGCCCACATGCCCAGATGATACATAACGGATTACGTTACGATGCCCGTGGTTGGGATCTCTATATGGCAAACAAGGGATACATCATGTTTACCGTTGATAACAGAGGTAGCGAAAACCGTGGATTCGAGTTTGAGAGTAGCACATTCCGTCACTTGGGTGTGGAAGAAAGCAAAGACCAAGTAAAAGGTGTGGAGTTCCTGAAATCCTTACCTTATGTAGATGCCACCCGCATCGGAGTGCATGGCTGGAGCTTTGGTGGCCACATGACCACTTCCCTGATGCTTCGCTATCCAGATATCTATAAGGTAGGCGTAGCTGGTGGTCCTGTCATCGACTGGGCTTTCTATGAAGTGATGTATGGTGAGCGTTATATGGATACTCCTCAAACAAACCCCGAAGGTTACAAAGAGACAAACCTGAGGAACTTGGCTGGCAACCTGAAAGGACATTTGCTGATGATTCATGATTATCAGGATGAGACCTGTGTTCCACAACACACCTTGAGCTTCATCAAGGCCTGTGTGGATGCCCGCACTTATCCCGATTTGTTCATCTATCCAGGTCATCCACACAATGTATCAGGCCGTGACCGCATCCACCTGCATGAGAAAATCACCAGATATTTTGAAGATAATTTGTAAGCATTATGAAGATACTGTTATTAGGCTCGGGTGGCCGTGAACATGCGTTGGCATGGAAGATAGCCCAAAGCAAGAAAGTTGAGAAATTGTTCATTGCTCCTGGCAATGCAGGAACTACTCTGGTGGGTGAGAACGTGGCTATGAAAGCCTCCGATTTCCCTGCTATCCGTGCATTCGTGCTAAAGCATGACATCGATATGGTAGTGGTGGGTCCGGAAGATCCATTGGTAGAAGGTATTTACGACTATTTGAAAGGAGATGCCGAAACAGCTCACATCGCAGTGATTGGTCCTACTAAGGCTGGCGCACAACTAGAAGGCAGCAAGGAGTTTGCCAAAGGTTTCATGATGCGTCATAGCATTCCTACGGCTCGCTATATGAGTGTTACCTCAGCCAACTTAAACGAAGGATTACAATTCTTGTCTCAGCTTGAAGCCCCATACGTTTTGAAGGCTGATGGCCTCTGTGCAGGCAAAGGCGTATTGATTCTGCCCACTTTGGAAGAAGCCGAGAAAGAGCTGAAAGAGATGTTGGGAGGAATGTTTGGCGATGCTAGTTCTACCGTTTTGATTGAGGAATTCCTTAGCGGTATTGAATGTTCTGTGTTTGTGCTAACTGATGGTGAGCATTATAAAGTGTTACCTGTGGCCAAAGACTATAAACGCATAGGAGAAGGCGATAAGGGTCTCAATACAGGTGGTATGGGTAGCGTAACACCAGTACCTTTTGCTGATGAAGTGTTTATGGAAAAGGTTCGTACACGCATCATCGAGCCTACGGTGAATGGCTTGCGTGAGGAAGGCATTCTGTATAAAGGATTCATCTTCTTGGGACTTATCAATGTGAAAAATGATCCATACGTTATTGAATATAACTGCCGAATGGGTGATCCAGAAACTGAAAGTGTGATGCTGCGAATCAAGAGCGACCTGGTGGAACTGTTTGAAGGTGTGGAAGCTGGCAACCTCGACCAATATACCTTGGAACACGACCCTCGTTGTGCTGCTTGTGTAATGTTGGTGAGTGGAGGCTATCCTGAGAAATACCAGAAAGGCTTCGAGATTACTGGTTTGGAGATGGCTGCTGAAACAGGTAGCATTATCTTCCATGCAGGCACAACTTGTAAAGATGGCAAGACCGTAACGGCTGGTGGGCGTGTAATTGCTGTTTGCTCTTATGGCGAAACCCGCCAAGAGGCTCTGAAGCAGAGCTATTTTGCTGCCAGCATGATTGATTTTGAAGGGAAGTATAACCGTAGAGATATAGGTAAAGACCTTGGTTGACCGATTTCAAAAAAAGGTAGTTACAAACCAGCTGACCCTGACAGCAGGTATCTTGATTTCAATCCTGTTATGGGCAGCTGGTTATATAATACAACCCATAGCAACACTATGGGAAACAATTGGTGCATACGCACTCTATGCCTTCATTGGCTACCTATTGATTGTCCTCAACAAATCATTTTCCATCATTCGTCTGCGAGCTTCCTTTCAGACCGTCATCTTCATGCTGTTTGTAGGAGTAAGTCCGAAGATACACACCATCTATGCCGGAAATATAACAACATTATGCTTTCTGGCAGCTTTATACTTGTGTTTCAGAAGCTTCCAGTTGAAACGTACATCTGGATTCTTATTCCACGCATTTATGTTTTTGGGCTTCGGATGCATCCTAATACCTGTCATTGTATGGCTCATTCCCTTCATCTGGTTTGCCTGCATCAAATTCAGGTCTTTAAACATCAAAAGTTTTATTGCTTCTGTTTTTGGATGGTCAATCCCTATAGGAGGCTATGCCATTTATCTGTATTTGAACAATCGGTGGAGTGAGTTTCTTTACAAAGCCATGATACCTGTTACTTTGAGAGATACCATATTGGACAATTACCAATTTCCAGCTGTTGTAACCCTTAGTTGTTTATTCATTGTGTTCTTTGTCAGTGCTACTCACGCCATTTTGAATTCATTGGACGAAAAGGTACAGGCTCGAGTATATTTGAATCATATCATCATCACCACCAGCGCATTATTTGCTTTGATGTTCTTCTTCCCTGCAGATATCAGGTATTTAATTCCCATAACTCTGTTGGGTGTCAGCTTCTTATTCGGACATTTTGCCACGCTCACCCATAGCAAATGGTCGAATATCTTCTTCATTTTGGTATTGCTCTGCACAATTCCGATATTCATCATCAACCTACTCTATTGAATATGGATGCTTTTGTTCAACTCATGACCGACTGGGGTTATATCGGTATGCTCCTAACAGCCTTCTTGGCAGGTAGCCTGATACCCTTCAGCTCTGAACTTGTACTCACAGGGTTGCTCTCATTAGGATTGAACCCTTTAGGCATCCTCATAGCTGCCACCATCGGTAACACTTTAGGCGGCATGACCTGCTACTGGTTAGGCAGTTTGGGAAAGATGGAATGGATAGAGAAATACTTTCACATCAAGGAGAAGCATGTATTGAAGGCACAGAAATTTCTACAAGGCAAAGGTGCTTGGATGGCTTTCTTCGCCTTTCTTCCCTTTATTGGTGGACCCATTGCCGTTGCCTTAGGTCTCATGCGGAGCAACCTTCCCATTACCATTATCGCCATGACTATAGGCAAAGCAGTAAGATACATTATCCTGATAGGCATCCTGCTCTCTATTTTCTAAGTGACTTTTGTTTCATCTTATCCTCCCGTAGTAAGCGGACGATCTTCCCGTAGTAAGCAGGCCTTCTTCCCGTAGTAAGCGGGTTTTTTACTTCAACTCGTGTCTGCTTGCTTCAAGCAATAAAAAGGAATAGGGTGTGCACTTTGCGATGCACACCCTATTCCTATATCAGCCAAAACAGGTTACTGAATCTTGGCAGCAAAACCACCTCCAGGAGCGAGGTGAATTTGCATTCTGCCATTTACACGCTCGTTGGTGAGCTTGAAATCGGAACCCTTGCGATCAGCATTTACACCATCTTTAAAGAGTTGCATCTGCTTGCCACTAAGGAATGATAGATCGATAGTGAGGTCACGAGCTTCACGGTTGGTCAAACCACCCACATACCAAGTGTTGCCACTACGGCGAGCCGTCACGATATACTCTCCCACTTTACCATCCAAGATGCAGGTTTCGTCCCAAACGGTAGGGATTTTTGCGATGAAATCGGTACATTCTGGCTCTTTCAGGTAATTGGTTGGTGAGTCGCAAAGCATATTGAGTGGAGAATCCAACACCACATACAGACCCAACTGATGGCAACGGGTACCCTGGCTCATTGGCTCTGTGTTCACTGGATGATAATTCTTGATACCACCATTCAGCATCGCCCCCTGGGTATAGTCCATCGGACCAGCCAACTGACGAATATAAGGAATGGTCACATCATACTTCATCTGGTCGCAAGTGGCAGGTTCCCACTTCATCTGCTCCAATCCATGCACACCCTCGAAATTGATGACATTGGGGTAAGTGCGGTTCAGACCAGAAGGTTTATAGGTTCCGTGAAAATCGGCCAATAGATGATACTTGGCACAAGTAGAAGCAGCTCGATACATAAACTCTGTCATCAACTGGTCGTCGCGATCCATGAAGTCAATCTTGAAACCCTTCACACCCATATCAGAGAAATACTTGCATACATTCTCCATATCTCGGTTAAACGCATAATAGCCAGCCCAAAGAATGATACCCACACCCTTCTGCTTGCCATAATCCACAATGCCCTTCAAGTCGATTTCTGGAACAATCTGCAACAGGTCGGCCTTGAGGTTAACAGCCCAACCTTCATCCAAAATCACGTATTCGATACCCTTTTGAGAAGCGAAATCGATGTAGTACTTATAGGTCTCGGTATTGATACCAGCACGGAAATCCACCCCACTGATATTCCAGTCGTTCCACCAATCCCAAGCCACCTTGCCAGGCTTCACCCAACTATAGTCGGCCACACGGCTTGGCTCACCCAATTGGTATCCCAACGTGCTGGCTGCTATGTCTTTATCCTCCTTAGCCACCACAGCAATTCTCCAAGGGAAAGAGCGTGGGCCTGTTATCTTGGCAATATAATCCTCTCCCTCACTCACAGGCTCCTGCAACATATTATGTCCACCCTGCTTCATGGTCTTTGGATAAGGAGCATTCACGCCTTGTAAAGTTTCATCGCCTTGAGCCAGCAAATACAAGCCTGGATAGCTTTCCAGGTTGGTTTCAGTGATACACACCTTACCATCTTTGCCACAATCCACAAACACAGGCAGGAAGGTCAGACGTTGCTTATTCATTTCTTCAATCTTTCCAACGCTATATACATTCTCAAACGAACTGCCAAACTGAGAGGTGAAATCACCATCTTTGCCTGCAGTTACGTATGAAGCAATTACCGTATCATCATCGTCGAAGCAGAAAGCAGCATTGTCTTTCTTCACGATAAACGGGGTTTTGCGGGTGGTAGTAAAACGATAGGCAATGCCATCATCATAAGCCCTGAACTCTACAGCATAATCACCTTTGAACGTCAGTGTCAAGGCATTATAGTTGTCACGCAACTGAGAAGCACGATACATGGGAGAAGGAATCATTTGATCTACCTTCTGCCTTTTCTGTGACTTTAACTTGGGATTCTGTCCCCATACTTCACCAGTGGTCAAGGTCATGCCGATTGGAGAATCATCCATCAGTTCCTCACCATCCAATGATATAGAATAGGTGAGTTGTTGCCCCAATTCGATTTCCGTAGTCACCTTGCCGTTTGGCGAGGCCAGCTTAAACTCTTTCTGTGCCGATGCACCCCAAGCCAAGCAGAGTGCCATCGCTGCAACAATTATTCTTTTCATATTATTCTTCACAATTCATTAAGCATTTTTCATTGTTCCATTATTCATCAAGTGAATGACAGATACTTGAGTTCATACGCTTCAACTGAGCCTCATCCAACTTAATCACTTTACGGTCGTAGGTCATCAAGCCATTCACCTCAATCTCTACATCGGTGGTCTGGGTATATACTGCTGCCGAGAATCCTTTTGGAATATAGTCCTTCAGCATCTGGGCATACTTCAGATATTCATCTGTCACCTCTTTCTCTGTGTTGAACTGCACATAACCCCAATTACGATCAGGTTCCCAAATATTCTCCTTGATCACTCGTCCGATGCCACCATACTCACCGAGCACATTCACACGAGAACCATCGTAGAGATACATATCGGGTTGTGGATAGTTGTGTAAGTCAAGGATATCGCCTACAGGATAGTGGTTACCACCACTGGCTGGATTCACCAAGCGTGATGGGTCATACTGTTTGGTCCATTCCACAATCTCTTTGGTCTTAAACTGCCCCCAAGCTTCGTTGAATGGTACCCAAACAGCAATAGAAGGATAGCTATAGAGGTTATCCATGATTTCCTTCCATTCCTTACGATAGTTGGCTTCACTCTCAGCACTGCGTTTCAGTTCGGTTCCATCGAAATATTTCTTGTTCTGCCATTGAGGATCTTTGTCGCCACTTGGCATATCCTGCCAAACCAAGATGCCCAACTGGTCGCAATAGGTGTACCAGCGAGCAGGTTCCACCTTGATGTGCTTGCGAATCATGTTGTAGCCAAAGTCCTTGGTCTTCTGGATATCATACTTCAAAGCCTCATCGCTTGGAGCAGTATATAATCCATCAGGCCACCAACCCTGATCCAAAGGGCCATACATGAAGATGGGCTTATTATTCAACATCAAGCGCATGATGCCATTCTTGTCTTTACCTGTTGAAAGCTTGCGCATAGCAGCATAGCTATTCACCTTATCCACCTCTACCCCATTTTTCAGTAAGCTTACCTTCACTGTATATAAGAAAGGTGTATCGGGTGTCCATAGCTTCGCATCTGCAGGCATTTGAACTTGCACTGGGAGGTTGTTGACACTTCCACCTTCAGCCACCAGTTTCTGACCATCATATACGCTTACCTTTGCCTGATAACCTTTGCCAACAAGGCCTTCCGCCTGCACTTCCACTTGCAGTTGATGGTTGTCAATGTCAGGCGTAGTCTTGAGGTTGGCAATATGTGATTCGGCCACAGGTTCCAACCACACAGTCTGCCAGATACCCGTCACAGGGGTGTACCAAATGCCACTTGGCTTGCTCACCTGCTTGCCATGAGGCTGATAGCTTTTGTCTGTTGGATCCCACACTCGAACAGTAAGCTGATTCACACCACGAGTATTAAGTGCATCAGTTACATCTAAATAAAATGGTGCATAGCCACCAGTGTGGGTGCCTACACTCATGCCATTCACCCATACATCAGCTTTCCAGTCAACGGCACCGAAATGTAACAATATGCGCTTGCCTGCCCAATTCTTTGGCACATCGAAAGTACGCTGATACCACAGTTCTTCTTTTTCACTTACCCGTTTGCCTACGCCTGATAGAGCAGACTCGACAGCAAACGGTACTAAGATATCTCCATCCCAACTCTGAGGCATCGCCTCACCTTTAGCCTTGATGGCATAGTTCCACAAGCCGTTCAGATTCTTCCAATCGGAACGCTCCATAATAGGACGAGGGTATTCTTTCCACACGTTTGCAGGTGTTACCTGCTCTGCCCATTGGGTCTTGATTTTATCGCCTGCTGGTTTCCAATTCTGAGCCAAGGCGAAAGATGCTGATAGCAGTGTGACTGCCATACAAAACAATGTTTTCTTCATGGTTGTTATCATTTTTAGTTCATTTTCGTAACACAAAGATAATAAAAGTGTATAACATACGCAAATATTCCAGTTTTTTTTCGTAATTTTGCGCCCTAAAATCAAGATTGATAGAAATTTAATGAAGACTTTCGAAGAATTGGGCGTTTCGGCAGACATTTGCCACGCCATTTATGAACTTGGGTTCGTTAACCCTATGCCTGTACAGGAGGAAGTAATCCCTTATTTGCTGAGCGGTGACGCCGATGTCGTGGCGTTGGCACAGACG